>CAZLSE010000037.1:0-16620 GCA_964562055.1 uncultured Gammaproteobacteria bacterium | reverse complement strand
AATAGGCATGTCCGCCCTGCGGCGCAGTTGGAGCCTCTTGAACGTATCCAGCGGCAACCTTTACTCGCCATTCAGGAATGCCAGCATTGATTAACATCGATGCCATTAATATTCCACCATCTTCGCATTGGTGGCTTATGAGTCCATTTTTAAATACAAAAGTGTGGGTATCCGCCACTTCAAAGTCTCTCATTTTTACCTTTCCTAAATGTTCAATAAAAGAAATTGAAACTTCACTCGCGTCTGGATATCCAAAATCTTTCAAGAAATGACTTTGTGTATTATAGGTAATTCTCCAAATTGGTTTTTTACCTACGCCACCATGTTTTTCTTGTTTCCAAATATGAAATGAACGACCCAATTGAAGACCAATTCTTTGAATATCTTTTGCCCACTGTTCTGATGATGTAGAATAACATTCTTGTTTATTTGATGAAAAGCCTCGCTTATCTTGATAATTGCCATTATGTCCATCGCCAATCCAAAAACCATTAAGTAGTGCCTCAAGTTTATTTGGTGGCAAGTGAAACATTTCTTCGGGTAAATGAATATCAAAAGAGTTTGTTTTAAGAGATTTAAGAAAATCTTTGAAATCAGATTTCAAAAATCGTATAATTGGAACCCCGATTCTATTTTTGCTTTCTGAAAATGGGATATTATTTTCTTCAAGTAATGGAATTATATCTTCAATCAAATCATATCCAGAAGAACAAACGTGTCCACCCTCCACCCAACCTTCTGCTAAAAAATGTCCAATAACGATGCAAAGTTCTTCAGTAAGCCAATTTATATCTATTATTTGATATGGTATTTTTTTTGCAATTGGTAATTTTTTATTCCATTTACTTGTCAGGTCTATATCAGATAAATATGTTTTTTTATATTTTATTTCATTACAATTAAAATCTGTTGATCTTGCCCACAACGGATGATTATCTGTAATATCAATATGTTGTCCATTGCGAAGATGTGTTCTTGCAAGCGGAAGATATCCCTTTTCCCATATTTTAATAATTGGCTTATAGCAATATTCTTTTTTTTCTAAGTCATATGATAAAACAATATCTCCAACCTTTAATTCTCCAACCGATTTTATGCCGTTTTTTGTATATATTTCTTCATATTCAGCAACACAATCACCTATTTTGCTTGCGAGCGTTTCAAACGGGAATTGCCAAAACTCTGGGCATTTGTTGGAGGTATCATCAGCAACATATTTTATGTTTTTGGTAACCCATTTCTGGCAAGCGAGCGCAGTTTCATTAAATGATGATTTAATGAGGCGGTTTCTTTTCAGAACATCAAGAAGAACGTTGTCGTTTGAACAAATAAAATTTTTAACATCCATTTTTATCGGAGAACTGCTTGTTTTAAGCGTTCTTCCAGAATAGATTATCGGGGCTTGAGGATACTTCGTGTTCCAGTAATTGGCGTCATATGTTCCCGAATTGGTTATTTGCTTTCTTTTTTTAAATAAATTAAACATGCATTGCTCCTTTATTAAATAGTGATTTCATCTATATCACCATCTTCAAGCGACACCATAATGATTTCTTGTTTGGCATGAGAATCAAGAACTACTTCAATATTCATTTTTTCAACAGATTCTATCGGATAATCTTTTTCATCCGATCCGTATTTTTTTGCGAACTGTACCTCAACCGCATTCATTGATCGATATATTCTTAATTCATAAACATTTCTATTGTTTATCTGAATGCTGTTGCGCACGAATTTCAACGTAGTGACATGTTCAATCGTTGCATACAGCAATAATAACAGGTCGTATAATTTCATTTTCCCTTAGCCGCCGCTTTTCGCTCTTTCTTAAATTTAGGCAATAATTGCCACTGGCGTAGCGCCCACGGGTTGTCAATTTCAGGATGCTTTTTCATTTTTTCAACGGTTTTTGAAACATCCTTTTTCCAGTTAAGTCCGGGATGGTTTTTATTCCAAGTTGCCTTCATTTTTTTCTCTGAAGAAGTTTCTTCATTGATTGCTGTATCATCAGGTAGATATTTTTCTACGAATTTATCCATATTCATATGGTTACCTCCATATTCATTTATCTTATGTTTTACTTGAAAAAGAGCAGACTTATGATATACTAATTTGAACACTTATTATCGAATAAGCCTACTTTATACAGGAGATATTATGAGCGAGCAGAACCGTCCTTCCCAGCCATCCAAACCTATGGCTCCGCGACCGGCAACCCCGGCACCTTCTGCCCAACCGCCAAGAGTTCAGGTAACGGCAAAAGAACTCTTAAGGGAACTTGATAATAGAGGAATAGATATTGGCGATTTATTGCTTCAGAAACTCATTAGCCGTGATGGCATGGTTGGTGGTGGACTGGGCGGTGGCTCCATTTCACGAGGTTGGCTGATTGCAATTTCATCAATAGTTTCCGTATTTATTCTCGCATTGATTATTGGAACCATTTGGGTTAGTTCAACCATTAACCGGATGAACGCTTCCTATATGGCTCAGACTGAGCAAATAATTTTTTCGAAGTCTGAAATAGACAAGGCTAATTCGTGGGAGCGACTGCCGCCCGCGCAGAAAAAAGAAAAACTTCGTGAGCAGTATTATGCAATTATCAGGTATTATACCAATTCGGTAGATATCGCGGAAAAGATGACGGATGAACAAATCCTTCAGTCTTTTAATCAGATGTGGCTTTCCACGGAACGTCTTACTACAGTCAACTTCTTCTTTCCTGTTGCTTTTATGAAAGCCATGACCAATTTTAATCCGTACTATAATGCCAACGATAGATACGGCATGGGATATTTTTATCTGCATAATGCCGAGCAGGTGGCAAACTTGAACCTTGTACGAAGCGATCCGGTATTCATGATTGATTATAAGGGTTCAACTTCACTTTCAAATCCTATTGATACCATTAAACTTCTTGTCGCCCGTATAGATGATTTATCCAAAACCTTCAATGGAAGGGAAGATTGGATTTTTCTTGCACTCATAACGAATGAGTATGATGTTATTTCCAGATATTGGAACGGAGGTTCTGGCTCTATTCCTGATGATATGTATCTCCGAGGACCGCTTGCAGATTGTCTTAAGTATTACCATTCGTTCAAGAACTGGGAAATCCCAGCAAAGGAAACTCCATGATGTGTTATAAAGATCGCACGTTTTGCACCTTCGGACCTCTTTGTAAATCATCTTCCACTTGTGACAGAGTGTTGACGGATAAGGTAAAAGAGGATGCCAAGAAATGGTGGGGCGCAGATGATGCACCCATTTGTGTCTATATGGAATTCCCTGAATGCTTTGT
This sequence comes from uncultured Gammaproteobacteria bacterium, assembly GCA_964562055.1. Taxonomy (GTDB): domain Bacteria; phylum Patescibacteriota; class Microgenomatia; order UBA1406; family GWC2-37-13; genus JAKBEU01. The sequence continues at coordinate 13,319 of CAZLSE010000037.1, read as the reverse complement.
AAGATTCTTTGAAAATACCTGATTTGAGTAAAACTGATAAAGATAAAGCATGGTCGAAAATATTCTTTATCAGTTTTACTTTTTTGAAAAGAAACAAGAACTCCATTTTATCGCAAGACTACGCGAGCCTCAAGCAAAAATGGAGTTGCCTGTCATAAAGGTATGGGTCTGGAACTATAATCAAGGTCGTTCTTGGATGAATACTATAAAGTCAGAATTGGATTACAAGTATCCTAATCACAAAGAACATCTTAAAGGAGAGGAGATTCGCCGATACTTGAGTCCTATTAAAACAGATTTTTTTGATATGTTGTTTTCTGGTTCATACCAATAAAAAAAGGCTCCCAGTCGGGAGCCTTTTTGTTACTCTAGTTCACCTACGTCGCCGAACCAGAATTGGAACTCGGCGATGAACAGACCGATGTTGATGGAAAACGTGGTCTTGAATCCATCGGTCGTCCAGAAGATGGTGACGGAAGGGAGAAGGGCTATCTGATGGTAGCCATCACCCTTCTTTCCGATCCAGTTTTCCACCTTCACGGCAAAAGTATTTTTCTTGTTCTTCCACATCTGGTTCCTCCTATCCAAAAAATCCGGGATGTTCATCTTCGGGTTCCAGCAGGTCTTTGATCCCCTGCCTGACTTTGTTGCCGCCGACTTTAACGCCGTACTCGAAGATTTTGTTTATGGCGTATGCCATGAATTTATCCTCGGCAGTAGCCGAAAAATCGATAGTAAAATTCCGAAAATTACCATGTAGGTCTAAGGATTCGCCGAGGCTTACTCGACAATCTTCGTGGTCTATTTCGAACCCCAAAGACTCAAGAAGTTCGCATCGGCGATTGACTTCATCCTGATTCCTTCTTCCCCTCATGCTCGTCTCCTTACGCCGCAGAAGCGTTTGCCAGAACCATCTTCTTCCAGTACGAGTCGGTTACGCTCATGCCGCGCTCCTCCACGCAGATAAGGAAATCGACCATAGCATTCTTGAACGTCCGGTAGTCCATCGTCTTGAACTTCCCGAGGTTCGCCTTGAGGAAGGAGTATACAATCTCCTTGTGGTTCATGGGAATACGGTCAAGGAACGTGTTGAAGTGAGCATGCACCCACTCAAGGCACTGTACCTTGTCAGCATCGATATGAACGATCTTGGAACGGTTCTTGAGGTTCTTGTCGAGCCGGGAACTGTTCGAGATAAAGATAACGGAAGAAGTGAAGTTGAACCTGAGCGGAACGGTATCCTTCTTCGCTCGCTTGGTGGAATCAGCCCAAGTGATGATGCGATTATCCTGATCGGAAAGGGCGCGTTTGAGGATATCGACGCAACTCTTGTTGCGGAAAATAGAATCGAAATCGTCGAACACGATAACCTTGCCATCGCGGTTATCGTAAAGAATCTTGGCGATGGCCGCCGCATCCTTCACGCCGCCCGAGAAAATCTCATACGGAACCTTAAGGCTCTGAAGCTTGTTGAGAACCGTCTTCGACTTGCCAATACCAGCAAGTCCGTAGATGAATAAGGAATTGATGATGCCGCGAGCAGAAAGAGAAACGTAGTTTTCGAGCGTATCGAACTGCTCGACGAGCGACATCTGAACTGTCTTGGTGCGGGTCTCGACGGTCTTGATCTTGGCGGGGACATCGGAAATCCCAACAGCCTTGAACATCTTGTTGAAAGACGCCTGACTGATGGACCTGTCCTGATTGTCCGCCCACATGGAATAGATGTCGAAGGCTTCCGAGGTATCGGAAACGCCCTTCAGGGTCTTCTTGTTGACCTGAAGAAACTCGTTAAAGTGATGCTCAACGAAGGGCTTCCGTCCACGCTTGCTCATAATGTCACTCATCTCCGTACCTCCCACCTAAACTATGCTCATAGTATAGCATACTACAAAAAATAAATCAAATTTTTATTCGATTAAATATCAAATAGAATAAAAAAAGCACCATATTGGTGCTTTTTAGTATGACAAAACCTGCCGTATGGCATCTCTATGCACTTCCTGTAGTGTGTCGAATATATCATTATCATCAAACACGATACTATCAAGTGCTACTTCAGAATAGGAGTCTATGCCATAGTCGGCAATAATTTTATAGTTGTGAATATAGCGATATGTCTCAAACTCCTTATATCCATTACTGGAAATTTTAGCATAATCTGTATTGAAGTAAATAATTGACAATACATCCGGCATAGGCGATGGAGAGCCATCGTCATCTTCAAGCCATATAATCCAACAAATATATTTCCACATTATTCATCACTAAAATCATCTGAGGTTACAATTCGAGCGCCATTGCCTCTTCGAATGTTTTCTACAATATCAATCATGGAGTTAGTATCGGCACCCTTTTTGTCGTCGTATTCACCGAGATTGATGTTTACGTTTGTACCTGCCCGACCGGGATTGATAAGTTTGGCTTTTATCTTGAGGAGTTCAAGTTTCTGTGCATTAGACATGATTCTGATTTCGAGAGCCTTACCCATCATTTGACGGGTAGCATCTGATTTATCGGCATCTATTTCTATAAGGTCTGACATGTATTGATACATTTCATCAGCCTTTTCCACGGCTTCGTTTGCACCAGATACGATGTCAGTGGCAAGTTCGTCCATCTGGGCTATCTCTTGCCGTTTGACTTCCATAAGGTCTTTGCCTTGTTCTATTTCGTCACTCATTTGAATCACCCAAAAAATATTTTTTTAGAGCCTTATATTGATGACCCTTTAGATTATACTTGGCGCAAATAATTGCTTTTGTTTCACTATTCGAAAAATCCTCTCTAAGTTCTTCCCATTCTTTTCCACTGAGTTTAATCTTAGAGAGGACATCATCAAAAGAATTTTTCAATTTCGCTCCAAAATGCAGAACTGGATATCACCCATGTTGGTACATCGTATATCCGTGCATCAGTTTCAGAATTGGTAAGTCCCAAGAACTGTGAAATTGTTTCTTTGGACATCTTCTTTGTTTCTTCACCGGCAAATGACTTCCCAGAATCTTTGATAATATCGACAATAATATCTCCAACCTTTTTCATTGAGTTTGGATCGTCATCATACTCTATCAATCCTCTTTCCTTCAAGGCTTTGATTTCCTGCGTTGCATGTACCTTCAATTCAGTTCCGGCAGAATTCCTTTGGATGAGCGGAAGTGTTTTAGGTAATTTTTTAGCATTGGCAAAATCTTTTGAAAGCAGGTCGTATTCTGCCTTTTGTTCTGGTTTGAGTGAATCATATTTTTCTTCGTAATTATCCATCTTCACACTAAATGAATCTGAAATCTTCTGCCAAGTAATTATTCCATTTGACCCACCAGAACTTCCGGGTCGAATGATCCCCAAGAATTCTTCACCAAATGCTTTCACTTTGATTGGTATAATATTCCTGATTTTCTTTTTGGCAAGTTCTATCGATGATTCGGTTTCTGAATAATCTGAAATTTCATCTTCTTCATCTTCTTCGCCATAAGTGTTGACTCTTCGACTTTTCGCTCTGAATAAACTCTCATAATCTCCGAGTGATATTTTTTGAAATCTTGCCTCAAGTTCATCGATGAATTCGTATACCTTTTTTTGGTTGTCGTTTAGTCCTTCGCCATCAGGATTATTTTCTGGTATTGAGGCTTCAATTTCAGAATCATCCATCTTGAGCATGGTTTTTTCAATGTCCACTGCCCATTCTTTTGGCGATTTTTTTGATTTTGATCCTGCACCAAATAATATAACCTTCCACTTTTCTTCTTCGGTTTTAATGCTGGCAATTATTTTTTGAACATCTTTCACGTTATAAACTTTGCCAACAAAATCACCAGTGGTGAGTGTTTCAATCCTGCGGATTCTATCATCAAGGGCGCTATCTACCTTACCGGTATTTTCACCAGTTAGTTCATTTAGAAGTCTCTGCAATTCCATGGATTACTCCTTAAGGTCTGAATCAATGTGATCCACTAATTCATCTTTATTATCTTTGATAATTTTCAAGAACTTACGAATTAAATTAGGAGACCATCCAAATGATTTTGAATACCTAAAAAAGTCTCGTTTGTTAAAACTTCCCATGGTATGTAGATATTCATCTAAAATGTCAACAAGAGGATTAAACTTCTTATGCTTCTTTTGAAAGATTAATCTAGTCTCTTGGACTAAATTATCAATAAAATCCTCGGTATCCTTTCTACTTGTATTATCATCAACGGTCAAATTACTGCTATGGTCTTCTATTCCAAGGTTATCGCGGTTTTTTTTGTTTCTGATGGTATAAAATTTCAAGCATCTTTTTGCCGTTAAACTGAAATAATTGAATGCTGTCGCCTTGTCGCCTGATGATGTTATGTAGTTTGGGTTAAACTTGTCGAGCGCCTTTAGACAAGCCATCGCGGCTTCTTGAAAGAGGTCGTCATAATATTCCCAAACAGTAAATTTATGAGTAAAAATTATTCCGTTGATTATTTTTGAAACTTCTTTAAGTATCTGCTCTCGCAAAAATATTGCTCTTTTTTCAACCGTTCGTTCTTCAAGCGGATAAGCGAGATATTCAATTATTAATTCTGTAATAGCCTCATTGTTAAAATAATTTGCCATTAAGTTCTCACCTTTTCATTAATGGCAGTAATAATATATTCCCTGTATCTTCGGTTGAACTCATTAAGTGCTTGTTCAAGGTCATCCATGATATTTCCTTCTTCGTTATAGAAGACCTGAATACCAAGAGTTTCACCATCGCCTGAGAGTTCTACAGAGATACCAACAGAATCATTTTCTGTTTGAGAATATTTAGTTTCACAATCAATACGGAATGACTTTATAGAATCTGGAACCGCTTTGTATTCAATGCCAAATTTATCAAAAATTATTTTCCATCCGGTAATGGTTTCATATTCTTCAGAACCGATTTGCAGTTTTCCGCATGACCTGTCTTCAAGTTGAAGCGCAATTTCCAACACGAGGTCGCCCTTTGGCTCATGCTCTTTTACAATCTTACGGGCACGTTTTACATAATCTTCAAGTGTTCCGGTATCTGGACCTTCGTCTGGTATTGGCTGTACTGCGCCTTGTTCCGCAGGTGCTGGTGGTGTAGGCTCTGCTTCAGGGGCAGGAGCAGGAGCAGGTTGATTTGCACCGACTTCTGCGGCAATTTGGTTAAGTGTTTCTTCATCGGCTTCACCCAAGATTTTCTTAACATCGATAATCGTTTCTTCAATTGGTTTGACTGCTGGCTTGATGGGTTTATTAAACAAAACATTATCAAGCAAATCAGCCATAGATATCTGAGACATTATTGTTCCTCCTTTCGTGATTTCGGCGCAGAGGGTGCCGATTCTTTTGTCCTTTTGGGTGTAGTGGACTTCTTACTACTTGATTTAATATCTTGTAATGTTTCTGCTGGATTTTTCATTTCACCATGTTTCTCCATGGCTTGAATTATCTTAAACGATTCAAAGCATGGATCACAGGTGACACGATTTCCGATTTTTGAGAATTTCCCTATAATCGGAAGACCGCACGTTGAGCAGTAGTGTCGTTTGAATCCGAACATGGATAACAAACTTCCAAGTGAACTTGACGCAGAAATGCCAGATTCAAGATTTCGCATTAAATCGTTCCACTTATTGCAAAATTCATGATACATTTCATCCTCAGAGTGGGGTAAACTTTCCACAGTCTCGACTGATTGATTGTATTTTAAAAACACAAACAGTTCTCGTGTGGGATTCCCTTCTTCATCTAGGATTCTCATATATTATTCTCCTTTAGATACTATATTGGAAAGTTGTTTTACAACTTCTTCCTCTGATAAATCATTAACAGCCTTTTCAATCATTTCTTTGATTTTTACCGCAACCTCATTGTTTGACGCATCAAGAGATTGATGAATAATTTCCAATATATGGGCATAAGGTGGTTTATTGTGAAGTTCATTAAACAATCGAAGTGTCATTGGATCGATAGCAATAATAAATCCCTCTGGTTTACCATCATCATTTTTAACACTAATTGAAATTTCTATCATTTATTTTTCCTTTGGGAATAAAAAAAGCACACTCAATATATCCCTATATTAAGTATGCTTAATTTAGATAATTTTATTTTATTGGTTTTTATTGAGCCTTCATTTTCTCCTTTGCAGTACGAAGGAAAATATCAGTAAATTCTTCTTTGGTTATTTTCTTGTTTTCAATTTTTTCTTTGATTGATTTAAAATTGACACCTTTGGACTGTGGAACATCGATTAAGGAATTATAGTTTCCGATATTCATAGCCCAAGTCATGATATCAACTTTTTCTTTAATCGATAATTTTCCCCAGAAGTTGAGCATTAAGGCTTCTGCAATTGAATAATTGCCGCTTGTTATGGCATATCGAATCTGAATGAGGATGTCTCGGTCTCCATCGGATACCGTTGATTGCATTTGGTTGGTGGAATATTTTTGTGGCTGTCCATCAGCAATGTCGGCAATAGGTGTATAGGCAAGACCAAACTCTCCGAAGAAATTACCCGTCTTGTCAATGGGCTTTTCTTCGGCTTCCAACAAGGATTTGGCTACGATTTTTTTTGCAACCATTTTATTGTCGCTCAAGTCTTCCCAAATGTTTTCAAAGATGAACTTCATCTTTTTGCCATCTTCGCCCATTTCATTAAAGAGTTGAATAAACTTTGAACTCTCTTTTGTGGCTTTTTCAAGAATTGATCGAACCTTGCTGTTCTTTGATTCACTTTGCGTAGAAGACCAATCGGAATATAGTTTTATCATTCTATCCAAATTTTCCATTAAAAACTCCTTTTAATTCAATGTCCATTTGACACCATGGTCATTTAATATCTGGACAAATTCATTTATCCTCATCGCTCGAATATCGAGCAAAACATTATTCCCAATTACCTGTCTTCCCAAGCAATAAAAATCAAGAACCTTTTGATTCTTCCAAATCGACTTAAACATGGGAAAATCATCAACACTTATGTTTACTTGCATTAAGTGTTTTGTCGGAAGAATGCTATCTGTCTCCATATGTCAAACTCTCATCAATCACAAACACTTCATTCGACAAGGTTTCAATGTTATTGCTCTCCTTCGATTTCAAAACCACAAAGGGTCTATTTTCAGAACTAATCATTTTTAGTGCCGACAATAACATCCTTTGGGTTATTTTAACACCTTTTTGTTTTAATTCATCACTAAACTTTTTTTGTGTCCACGCCTGAGCGAAGACCTCTCCAATTTCTTCGGTCAATTCATTCCAATACCGAAGTTCATATCCATCGTCTTCGTAAGTGATGATAAATCTCATGTTTTTCTCCTCATAATTCTATTTATTTAACCGCGAATTTCTTTTCGGTATAATTCTTGAATGCTCGTCCACCACCAACTGCGAGTACGAGTGGCGCCCAAATATAAGCAAACACCTGAATAAACTTCACATAAGCATCCATATCAAAAATATTCTGTTTTGATAAGAAAGAACCAACAACACCAACAAGAAAAATTACTATGTATGAAGCATTGATTATATTTTTACTAACCGATACTGACTTTGGGTTAGCATGTGCTGGTTCTTCTCCAACTTCAATGGTTGATTTTTCTTCTTCTATTTGCTGGGCTTGAGATACTAACCCAGCAATTAGTGCATCCTGTCTATTAGGATCAGTATTTGTAGAATCCATAATTATCTCCTTTTTTGTAATACACCTTTATCTTTATTGTCGGTAAGGCAAATGACAAGTTTTATCGCTTAAATTTCCCAAACTATGGTTCTACCGCGATAAAGTTCAACTGAAAAATGACCATGGAATTGGTCTAAATCAGCGGTTATTGGTGCAGTAACTTCGAATCTATAAGTTACAAATGTTGGGGATGGATTTTCATGTGCGGCTTCTGTATTTAAGTAATCACCCATAGGGCAGGAGCCTTCAACCCAATGTTTTATTACCCATTCTCCGATAATGGTATCTTCTTGTGTAAATGTCAGATTGGTATCCCAATATGGCTCATCATTTACAGGGTTAACATATTTTTTAAAATATGGGTATCCTGCTGGAATTAAAAACTTAAAATCAAGATATGCGCCTTTAGGAGCATTGAAAAAATAAACAACCCCTTCCTTTATATATGTGGTATCAATAAATCTCCAATCAATTCTTTGTTTTTTAAATCCATTCGGTGCAGGAACCCAACGAGGGTCTTCTTCCGGTGCAGAAAAATCGAATCTAAACTCAGGTCCACCACCAATAGTATGGTTTTCTATATTATCTCCGCAACCAATAAAAACGGTATCATAGTTTTTTCTTCTTGAATCTGCTCTGACAATCCATCTTCCAAGTTGGTCACGTTGAGTTTTGGTTTCAATACGACGAATGGCATCAATTCCATCAGCAAATCCTAAATTTTGAACGCCATCATTTAACTGAAACTTATCTATTCCTAAAGCCAAAACATTTAATAGGTCGTCAGAGTTTGCTAATTCTATAAGTCTTGATTCCGATCCTCCAATATCAACAGCCCCATGTGCTGGTATTACGAGTTCTCCCAAATCATTTATAACCTTATCTGAATCGGTATAGTTTTTAATAATTCTCTGTGCCATGGTTTCTCCTTATGCCTCGAATGTAAAAATCATATTTATCGCCTCTCGTGCATATGTCTTAAACTTATCCATTTGTGATAGGTTGAACATGCATGAACTTGGTCTATCTTCCCAAAACGGCTCTATAAATTGAGTCAATAAAATACCTTTTTCTGTATTACCTAATGGTATGCCTTCACCTATACTTGAATGCCATAGTATTTTATTTAATTTCAAGTATGATACACCCAAAGCATCTTTTTTTTCCACCTCTTCAGCATCAATAGATAATAAATCAACAAATAATTTATTTTGATGATTATAGTATTTACTTACCTTCAGATATTTCATATCCTTCTTCTTATGAATAAAATAACATTGGGCTTAGTAGGTCTTTGTGATCCACTTGCTTTTATATATAAACTAATTGTGGTGTTGGCATCAAAATCAGCATTTAAATTGTCAGTAGAATCTCTATGCCCCTCAATCCATTTGCTTGTTAAATCATCTCCATTTGCTCGTACAACTAAATTACAACTTGTATAATAATTCGCGTTTGCCATAGAGATTCCAACAATTGTTCCATTAAATGGGAATGTAAATCCAATGGTTGATGACATTTGAATTGAGTTGTGTGTGTACATGTATCCTGATGCCGTACTTGATGCAGTTCCAGCAGTTACTGTGGTCATAGCCATTGATAGCCATTTGCCGCGAGTGGCATCACGATAATATAGTTCATTATTCTTAAAACATATTTCTCCGCCGCCAAGCCATTGATTTGGTGTATAATTAATGGGAGTTATTTTCAACGGAGCAAAGCCATCGCTTGCGTTTAATTGAACAGGTCCATAATCTACATTAATTGTTCGACCATTACCCCAATCTCCATATGCTTCATCAAGAGTAGATGCTCCACCCCCACCGATATTGGCATGAGTATGCAATCCATCAGCATTTGACCCATTAGTTAATGTTTCCAACTCTTGGGAGGTTATATCAGTATTTTGATCGTTGGATACTACTGTCCCAATATCAACAGTTCCAACTTGATAATATCTGGTGTCGTGCAAATGCATTGATGAAGCAAACTTTGAATCAGATTCTGTTTTAGTATAATATCGAGAATCATGATGGTGTAACGATACATCACTTCCATCCAGCAAGGATGTTAATTGTGCAAGTGTCCATTCAACACCCTCAGATGCTATGGTGTGCGAAATGGTTGTATTGTGTGGGTTGCCGGAAATTAAATTGTGCCTTGTTAAATTAAGATATTGAGGATGGTCATCATTGTTTAGCCCGCTAAGACTTCCATGATTGGCATAATCCGGGTCAGCAATTTTAATCCAAGAAGTTCCATTAAACCAATACTGCGCTGGCTTTGAATCTCCGTCATCTGAAACCATAACTGTATCATTTTGAGATGGGGTGTGTTCATCCAACCATTCAGACCCATTATATTCGTAAATATGTTGATTTGCTCCGGTTCCAGTATACCATATGGTTCTATCGCCGACTTCTCCCAACCCAGACGGCGCAGAAGAACCAGAATATTTATTTTTTATTGGTTCCAGCCAATTGTTGCCACCAAGGGTTGGTTTATTTGTTATGTTATCCCAATGTAGTTGAGATTCACCAGAATTCTGCATCTGTGATTTTGTATAATACGCCGCATCATGATTGTGTGTTGTATCAGATTTTAATGACAAGAAGGTTGCAATCTCGGATTCAGTATAATATCTGTCATCATGATTATGAGCAGATGGTGCGAAAGTAGTTGGCTTACTGGTAATATTATTCCAGTGTACTTGAGCGGTGCCGGAAGACTGTAGATTTATTTTGGTATAATAAATAGAATCGTGATTATGCACCAATTCTGCTTTTGATTGCAACCTTGTATCAATTTCAGATTCAGTATAATATCGGTCATCATGCAAGTGAACTAAATCTGACTTACCTGATAATGCTACATCAGATTCCGCTTTGGTATAATATCGAGAATCTAATTGACCATTTGTTAGTTGTGTTTGGGTAAAATATAGGTCATCATGATTATGAGCAGAAGGAGTAAAGGTAGTTGGCTTATTGGTAATATTATCCCAGTGGACGCTTGCAGAACCAGATGCTTCAAGATTTGACTTTGTGTAATATCGAGAATCTAACTGCCCACCATCCAATAATCCCTTTGTGTAATAAATGGCATCATGGTTGTGTGTGATATTTGATTTATTGTTTAATAGTACATCTATTTCAGATTCAGTATAATAATGATTGTCGTGAGTGTGGAGAGAAGTTTCCGAAAACCCGGTCAGTTCATTATATTGTTGAGTCGTAAGGTGTTTGAAATCTCCATCATTAAGACCAGATAATCCATTATGCGTTTCCACACCGGTATTATTTACAAGGAAATCCCAAGATGAACCGTTCCATGAATAAAAGCCTTCTTCATTTAATCCGCTTGTTTGCCTTACAATATAAATCATTCCTGAAAGCAAATCGACGGTTGGCAAGTCTTCAAAGGTATTTACCGCTCCCTGAACACCGACACTCGCCGCATGTATTTTTTCATCAATTTCAGATTCAGTATAATATCGAGAATCTAATTGACCATTTGTTAGTTGTGTTTGGGTAAAATATAGGTCATCATGATTATGAGCAGAAGGAGTGAAGGAAGATGGAACTCCTTGTATGTTCCCCCATGCAACCTGAGCCATGCCTGAAACTTGTAAGTCAGACTTTCTGTAATAGTAATTATCGTGGTGGTGCCAATTTGTATGTAATCCTGAAGTAAGGTCATGTGCTTGCATGTCAGATAAATTATTTACTTCAGCACCAGATTCGATTGTATCAAGTTTTGCGCCATCTGAAGATACATCTCTTCCATCAATGGTCATTGTGTGCGCATCTTGTTGATGTAAATTAGTCCTCATAATTCCGGGTGGAATTTGAGTATCATCAAGAATACCTGTATGGTCAATTCCATTAATAGCATGCGCTTCAACGTGTATTTCTACAGGAAATCTTTTTGTTTGAGGATCGATACTTATTCCATCAACTTCAATAATGCTGTATGCCATTTTTTCCTCTTATATTGTTTCTACAGTAATATTCTCCACCTTGCCAGTAGCGTTTCGATTAAGCAATTGGATTTCGGTTGAAATTAAATTACCATAGTCATCAAAATTTCTTAATATTATTTGAGACACCGTTCCTGTTTCTCCGCGAACTATTTCTTCTTCTCGTATCTTTAACGTCTTCGAAGAGTCGGTATAGTATACGATATACTTTGTCTGTCCATTTTCTTTAATGGTTTCAAAAAAATAATTTTCAGACACATTATGTTTTAATGTATCAAGGGTTTCATGTTCTTCTCTTGTCAGCCCTTCAAGACTGGTTTTCATAACATCATAATTAACTGATCTTCCAGTCATCTTGACTTCAATAAGTTCATCGTTCATGATGACTGGAAGATCAGCACTTGCAAGCAAGTCTTTTACCAAATATGAAGAGAGTTCAACAGATTCACCGGATTGTATTTCAAGAGCCAAATCGGGTATTCTAAGAGCATTCGGTCGATTATTTTTTAGAGTAATTTTCATACTATTAATTATGCCTTATCAAGTTCTTTTTTAATCTTCTTGGCGAGTTTCACGCCCTTTTCTTTCATAAAATCTCTCATCTCCTTATCAAGATGCTTTTCCAATTCTTCAGTTGAAGACTCAATATGGGCTTCTTTATCTTGGGAAAAGTGTTCTTTTTGCCAATCTCTCACCTCTTTTGCTTTCATTGTAACACCTCAAATATTGCTTTAATGATGTCTTTTTTGCCTTTAAACATTAATCTAAAATCAGTATATAGGTTTGACCTTTTGTTCGATGCTCCGTATTTGTGATTTAATATCATCTGCCAGTTTTTAAGTGTTGTCCAAACACCACTTGCTTTTTCAGATTTAATTGAAACTTTGACGATGCAGAACCCCCCGCTGATGTTGATATACCCGCGAGTCATATAATTGCCTTCTGATTCAACTATCGCGTAATACCATCCATCCGCAAGGGGTTCTCTCATCTAATTAAACTCTCCACTTTACATATACAGTTACAACTGGATCAAGAACGTTTGTTCCTGCACCAGAAACATAAACCTGTAGCACATCACCAGCATTAAGGTCAATATTGTCGTTTACCGATGTATAAGAACCGGTAGAAAGAGCAAATGATTTCAATGGCGTTGCGGCTCCGTTCTTTCGGATTTCAAATCCCTTGGAAGCGTTTCCACCAGATGACCAAACGGTAATTTTTACAACGGTAGCATTTTGTGGAATCTTATATCCAAGTCCGACATCGAGTGCGCCACCAATTTGCAATATCTTACCAGAAGCAGAAGAATCTGACCAATGGTAGAGGTTTTCAGTTACAGAAAGCCACTTTGTTCTGGTTCCGTCATAAGCATACAGTGTCCCATTTATGAATGAAATCTGACCAGCGGCGAGACCAGAGGTTGGTGCGGCTGACTGTTGGGTCAACTCAATTGGAGCGTAGGAACCTGATGTTGCATCAAGTTTTACTGAACCGGAATCAACGGTAATAACTCGACCAGAGCCAGAACCACCGGGACCATCATAGGTTTCATCCATGGTGTCTGCGCCAACTGCCGCGGCGCGAACTTCATTCAATGCTCCAACGATAGATGTCGCGGTAAATCCAACAAGACCTGTTACACCAGCCTGACTCACTGGAATACCAGAA
>CAZLSE010000036.1:0-17208 GCA_964562055.1 uncultured Gammaproteobacteria bacterium | reverse complement strand
CCCACAACTGTTCCCCTCGCATTTAGCGACTTTACCCACACAGGTTGTAAAGTTTCGGTACTTATTCCGAACGATTTAGTAAAAACAAAGGACAGCTCTACCTCTGCGGTTTTTTCAAACAAAAAGGGCGACCTTGCGCTTGCACTCTCATGCGAAAAGGAACCGTTTGTTATGAACGATAAGGAGCTTGCTGTCAATCTAAATAAGACAATTCGAGCATATGAAACTAAAACAGCGGATACCGTGTCATACCGGTTTTATCACACCAACACAACAGAGGTGGTTACGGTAACAATACTTTCACAATATCTTCCCCTTCTGCAACGGAGCATTGCAATAACCCAATAGCTGGTTTTTAGCCTCAATTATTGGTATAATAATCTTCGACGAAATGGTAGTGACAGAAAAAAAACGCTCAAATGAACAGCTCAAAGAATGGGAGTCTGTGATGAAACTAAGACAGTTTATCAATCGTGAAGACCCCAATCTATTTGGATCTAATAAGCTTGTTTTTAACTCGCTTTTTCCTCCTGTGCAATTTGGGGATATGCGTAAATCGCTTTTCCACATTGAAACAATATCACAGCATAAGGAAGTTGAATATACGGAATCGGAAAAAGCGCTGTCTCGAGAAATACTGGCGGAGTTTGGATGGACTAAATCATACGGCGAAGAAGACGTGAAGAAAAAAGGTATTCGTGTTGGCCGCTTTGATATGCCACATCTCTACATAGCATATAATGATAATCCCGAAGCGCTTACAACACACCTGAATAAGCTTGAGTTTATGAAGCGACAAGATGCACTTGGTATGACAGAGCCCACGCTCCAACAGCAGGAAGGTGGTCCTTATAAAATGACCCGCGGTCAACATGTGCGGCATATGGCATCTTTTATGTTCCGCGACATATTGCGAGCTGCTATAAAGCAACCAAAACTACTAACCCAGCTTATATTTACCGACATGATGCGATATGGGTATTCAAAAGAACAAACTCTCGATCTTCTGGGCGGGAAAAATAACTCCCTTATATCGCGTTCTCAAAAAAATGCAAATATTGAAATTACAAAAGATCAATATGAAGCCCTTGATTTTGCTCTTGAATACGCAAAATATCTGGTGATATTTGCCTACATCCATGACGAGCGTACTCCTGCATGGGGTGATGCAATTATGAAGGGAAGGGCCCGATTCCTCGGTCAAACTGATATCAAGTATAGTGAAGACAAAAAACTAGCAGAGGATATAGAAATCATGATCGGTTTAGATGATACAACAGGTGATGATACAGGCCTTCCCGGAGTGATTAAAGCATTTGGTCTTGATAAACAATTCTTGTCAACTATTGTAAAAAGTCTCTCTTCGGAAAGCGATAGCTGCTTGGGGGGTATATTGATGAAAAATAAACGAAAGCAACCATTTGAGAGCAATAACCCGCAGCTAGGACAAGCTCTCAGACAAATTGGTGCGGTATACAAAAAACCAGGTGTAGAAATAACAGGAGATGAAAAACTCGGCGCAGTACTAGATGAAGATCAAACATCGGGTACTATTTCAAATCTCTATGACATTGCATCACAGCTATTACCAGGAGGAATGCACTATATACCAAAAAAGGCAGATGGAACTTCACCCGACGAACAAAAAACACCGTATGGCACCTTTTATGATCGTCTTTCACTTTTGGCATTTGCGCTTGCAACCGGAAAAACTAAACAAGACATTGTTGATTATTGTGAGAGTCATGATATAGATCCGGCTCGCGTATTCATTGCTCGGGACGAATTTCATATTGGAGCAAACTTTGAACTTCAGTCAATTCCTGAATTGAATGGAGAAATTTTACCTGTTGGTATTGATCCAGGTTCTATTAAGCGCCTCATGTATGCTTTTGCAACTCTAACCTATTTTCACTACCAGTCAGATAGCAGAAGTGGTCAGGAGCGTCTTATCCAAGATGTTGTTACAGCAGTCCATGATAACCAATTAATGCACACCCGCCTTCACCCAGACCATCATCTCGGGAGTGTTGATGAGAGTGAACTACTAAGTATGTTTCTCAATACAACAGATGAGGGCGCCGCGCAACGGCTCGAAACCACAATACCGCTTCTACCCTATATTAAAAACCATTTGTTATCTAACTTTTCTCGTATTACCGCCGAGGAAGTAGCTTCGAGAATTGAAGAAATTAAACAACGGGGGAATTATTTTATGATCTCCGAGGCTTCAATGTTCCCTGTCGATACAAAAGCCGGCACATTAACGAAACAGGCTAATGGTCGTGTGGCAGGCTATCTTGAGGTTATTGGAAGACGAAGAGGACAGGATGCACTTAACCCTAATTCTCTAACCATGCTACTTCATAATACAGAAAATGAAATAAAATCAAATCGTTTCTTTCATGTGCTTGAACTTACAGAAGACCAAGTAAATATGATGATGCGTAAAATTGGCAAAACAAAGTCTAAAAAGATGCAAGAAATTCAAAAAAGAGCCCTTCGTTATTGGACGCTCGATCTGCAAATAGGTCCAAATACGGTTTCCGATACCCGACTGAGAGAAAAGTTTATCCTTGAAGGTGAAAATCTTAATCTTCCTCTACAAGAACAAAATGAGCATAATGAAGACCTATTCTACGTAATGCAGGCTCAAAGACAAGTAAGTAGAGTAAAATAAACTACATGAATGCCCCGATTCGCCTCGTATATATTGGTTCACCTTCGTTTTCTGCTCTTGTATTAAAGAGAGTTCTTACTGAACTCAAAGACACAGTAACAGTAACCGCAGTTATTACCCAGCCAGACAAACCGGTGGGGAGAAAACAAATTATTACCCCAACAGCAGTGAAAGAGTCGGCAGTTCAATACTCCGTTTCAGTGTATGAAGATATCCAATCTCCCAAAACCCAAAATGCTCTCAAAGATAGTGACCTCGCACTTCTGTATGCATATGGGTTATTAATACCTGACAAAATACTTAAATTACCACGTTGGGGCTTCTGGAATATCCATCCATCACTTCTTCCTAAGTATAGAGGCACCTCTCCTATTGCCTATGCGCTTCTTATGGGAGATACGAAAACAGGGGTTAGCCTCATAGAGATGGATAGTCATATGGATCATGGGCCAATTCTTGACCAAAAGTCATACATCATCGACGAAAAAGATACACGGGAAATACTTGAAAATAGACTTTCTGACATAGGCTATGAGCTATTCAAAGAAAATATACAACTATTAATAAATGGATTACTACGTAATACAGAACAAAATCACCTCGAGGCAACCTTTACACGACTATTGACAAAAAATGACGGATTTATTCCCTATACCGTTTTCAAGAAAATTGTACAAAATGAAGACCTCACTCAAGACGATATCCCTCCCATAATTGCCGAATATTATAAAAAATACTATCCTCAAAAAACATTCAACTTTCGACTTTCAATTTTCGACTTTTTTTGTGGCATCTCTCCTTGGCCGGGGGTATGGACACTGTTACCAAATGAAAAACGTCTGAAAATAACCAGAATGATACTGCAAGGAGATAAACCGGTAATTACCCATGTACAGCTTGAGGGAAAAAAAGAAGTGACGCTTTCTACATTTTTAACCGCATATAAAGTATAAATCTAGCCTTTTATGGCGGGTAATTATGGTATAACGCGCATGAATAACATAACTTATATTAATAACATATGCCGATTATTGAACGAGTCCGCAAAGAACAAGTACAACACGATAGACTCGTAAGCTCCAATCTTCAAAACAGAGACAAGTCCTCTCAAAATGGATGAAACAGATCTACTTTTCACAAATAGACTCCAACTTAAGTACGCACAAGAAGCATCTTCAGTATTCACTGATCTTCTGTTCAACAGAAATGAACGAGCACAAGAAGAACAAATGGAAGTGGTGAAAGAGGCTCCAGTATTTCAAAAACTTTGTATTGACGGGCGGGTTCATCCTGTGCTTGTGAGTGGATTTAATGCTCATATCGGTGGCTCAATTTGATTGCCCGCTGCTGACTTTAAAGAGGTTGTCAAAGACAGAACAGATGGTGGTGTAAAAATGGAAATCGGATCAAACCATGACACAATGCTTCGAGAGGCATTTGAAAAAATAACGAAATAAATGAGTTGCTTGATAGTTATTTGGCATGGCTTCACGAGGTAAAAGCGAAGATCGAAACGGTAGATTGCCATCAGATGGCGAATTGCTACAGGATATAAAAAGAAAGAGGGAGATTGCCCAAGCTATGAAAAAGTATACTCAAGAACGATATTACGGAACAAAAACTATCCACCCCAACCAATTTAGTTTTGATCCTCATAATGGATATGGGTACATGAGACTTGAAACCGACCCAGCTCTTGCATTTGATGCAGTTACCAATTCCGAGTTTGAATTGCGCATTTTTTATGCTCTTTGGCAACACACATATCCAGAAACGGCCTACAATGTTGTGGGCGAATATCACAGAAATAGCGGCAAAACTAGTTCCTAGTATCGAAGAAAGAGTGCGTACGATCTACCAAAATACACTAAGCAGACCGTGCGGTGCTTCTCCTAACAAATGCATGTAACGGATATTTGCATAGCTTTAATCAGCATTACCCGTACGCTGAACACTGAGAGTGTGGTGTTAATTTACATGTAGGTATGTATGGCCCACATGAAAAACAGTTATTTGCTGTCAACGACTAAGATTTAGCAAATGTCCCTCGAAATCTACAATTAGCAGCAAGTATTGTTCGTGCAAATAGAAAGAAGGGCGGTGTTGAGTCGAGAATACTACAGGGATAAGAATATCTCCAAGCACCACTACCCGTTCTTGTAACTGAAACGGTTAAAATATCTGGAGCTACTCTTGATAATATTATAGCTATTGATTTTAGCTATCTTCCTGACACTGATTGGTTTCATATGAATAACGGGGAGCTTAACACCTATATCTTCTCTCAAAAAATCCAGATATCGACCTTGTTGAGACACGTGCATTAAATAACCTTCGTGAAAAAATGATGCGCCTTCTCACGCTGTGCATGGATGTCGCAAGGTAGTTTATGGATGGTAATCTAAGTGCTATGCCTGTTATCACAGACAAAAATAGAGAAATTAAAGCAATCGTTCTGTTCTTTATGCGGGGATACTAATAGCACACCTACTTAAATTGCATCGTTTGAGATCATCTCACGTACCCGTTTCATCAATCGCTCCATTACCCACAAGTTGTGGTATGAAAGAAGCGTATAGCCAAGAAGTTCGCGCTGTTTAAAAAGGTGGTGTATATACGCTTTTGAATACGAACTACATACCATACATGTGCAGGTTTCGTCTAGCTTGGTAAGGTCGGTACGATAGATATTCTTGGTAATTTCATATTTATATGAAGTTTTTAGATTGTCACAATAGTCTATTACTGATTTAAGTCTGTATACAACCCCCATACGCGCTACACGAGTAGGTTCGACACAGTCGAATGTGTCGATGCCGTGCTTGACTAAATCTACAATATCATCTACTTGACCTACGCCGAGCAGGTGAACGGGTCTATCGGATGGCAAATAGGGGGCAACCCACGCAACCTGACTTCGCATCTCCTCTTTGGCCTCACCTACCGATACACCGCCAATTGCCACTCCTGGAGTATTGAGTCCAACTACAAATTCTGCAGAGTTTTTCCGCAAATCTTCATACGTTCCGCCCTGAATAATGCCGTAGAGAAACTGATTATGAGTTGTAAAGTCCGAAAGCCTTAATGCCTGAAAGTCTAAGTTCTGATTTTTGACTTTGAAACTTTGAGACTTTTGACTGTTTCTGTGACTGATACATCTTTCAAGCCACTCATGTGTCCGCTTCATGGCTTTTGCAGTATATTCATGGGTAGCTGGATAGTAGGTACACTCATCAAATGCCATATTTATATCGGCGCCAACTGACCTCTGGAAGTCCATTGAACTTTCGGGAGTAAACACAATCTTTTGACCGTCAAATACCGAGCGGAATGTCACGCCATCTTCATCAATTTTTTCAACGAGCGGTTCCTCTTCTCCACGAACCGAAGCTGTTCTTCTATTTGGGGCTTTAAATTGCTCATTATCACGTTGTCTTTGTGCAAGTGAAAATACCTGAAACCCCCCCGAGTCTGACATAAGTGGGATGGTGTATTGTGCTAAATGGTGAATACCGCCCGCTTTTTCCAGCACATCCACTCCAGGATGGGTGACTAAGTGATAGGTGTTCACAAATGAAAGTTGAATCTTGAGGTTGGCAATAAACTCCAGTGGAAGCCCTTTTATAGTACCCTTGGTGCCGACCGGAACAAAAGCAGGTGTTTGAACCACTCCATGAGTAGTGGTAATAGTGCCAAGTCTCGCCCTTGATTGAGAAGATCTATAGCCAACAGAAAAAAAGGGGTTTTTTTGCATCAGAAAATTATACCAACTATCCTCAACTAAGATACTATATTTCCATGAATACGCTTCCAATTGAAAATACTCCACCCAGGAAACTAGAGACTCCCATTTTTTTGTAAATCTAAAATGTGATAGGTGCGGCAAAGTTTGGAGATCTCTCAGTCGCAGAGCTGCAATTAATGATTTACGCACAGAGACAAGAGAAGAAGTGGTAAAAAATATTGCAGCAGTAACACAAGGCTACCATTTTAGTGTATCACACTGCGACGGAAGCCTCTCCGAATGTTTAAAGCGTTCTTATCTATATTTTTCTTTCACTTGAAACAATATATACATTCCAATTATGAGTCCTACCAGGGCACTTATGACTGATCCTTGTAGTACTGATGCGACAAAGCTAAAAAGGGATGAGTAGTACATAAGCCTCCATGCTTTCATTTCTCGTTTGAAGAGTCCTTGAATAGCAAGTGCTGCAAATACTGCAGAAACCAGGAGTGTCGCCGCACCAATCATAAAAGTAAAGCTATATTGCATCATATATCCAGCTCCAAGAAACGCTGAAAAAGGGCCAACAACAGATCCTATACCACCAAGGAGGGCAAATAGTGCGGGAGCAGAAATTACCACTGTAAGAATAGCAAGATATGGGGCAAATGAAACAAGAGTATCCTTAATATTCTCAGGCATTACTGGCGCCTTTTTGCCGAGATATTCTTCAAATAACGCTTCCAGTTTACCCAGAGCATCTTTTGCCTGGTTTGTGTGTGATGTGGTCATAATGATTTGATAGTAATGCAGGAATATAAAAAAAACAAGCGATTATAAGATTAGCATAGCATCTCCAAACGAATAAAACCGAAAATTATTACGTTTTGCATACTCATACAGCTCTAATATGCGACGCTTAGCCTTTTTATGCAAGAGAAACGCATCAACAAGCATCATAAGAGATGATGAGGGTAAGTGAAAGTTGGTAATGAGGCTGTCAACAAGCTGAAATTGAAATCCGGGACGAATAAAAAGGTTTGTATCACCGGCAAACTGCTTACCAGGTGATCCGAAAAGCGCATACGACTCGAGTGTGCGTACCACTGTTGTTCCCACAGCGCAGAGCGTTTTGTGATTTCTTTTCGCGCTTTGGATATATCGCGCAGTAATTTCGGGTACCTCTATCCACTCTTTATGCAACGAACTACTATCCAGGTTTTCCTTTGTAAGCGGTGCAAATGTTCCTAACCCTACATGAAGAGTTACAAAAGCTCGATCAATGCCTATTTTAGCTAAACGGGTAAAAACAGCATCAGTAAAATGGAGTGAGGCAGTGGGGGCAGCACTTGACCCAGGAGTTTTAGCAAACACTGTTTGATACTTCTCCATAAGTTCGTCTCGGGTGAGTGGCGTGTGCTTAATATAGGGTGGAATAGGCATGGTACCAAAGGTGTTTAGGATGCTTAAAAGCTCCTCTTTTGATTTTAACCAGCGAACATAAAAAAGCTGATTTTCTTGTTTTTCAACCAAAACAGTTTCTCTATTGGCAAAATACAGACTATCACCCACTGATACTTTCCTATCCGTAAAGATAGGTATTAATCCTGTAGGGGAGTGTATCCACTCATTAATAAGAAAAAGAACAACCACCTTGCCTCCCGTTTTTTTATGCAGTATACAACAAGCCGGCACCACCTTCGCGTCGTTTAAGATAAGTTGAGAAGAGGAGGGGAGGAAGTGGTCAAGATTGCGAAATTGAGTTAATGTAACTGTGTCTGTTGTTGTGTCGTATATCAATAATTTACTCGAATCACGAGGATCAGCTGGCGATTGTGCAATTTGTTCCGCTGGTAATTCATACCAATATTCTTTTGCAACATTGTCTTTATTATTTGTCATACTAAAAGTATACCAATATAAGCACTATTTAGACCGACATATCTACATATATTACAAAAATGTAGTTTATAAACTATTGAGTCTATTCGTTTAAACGAATAGACTTTTTTCATGGTTCGACTCAATTAAGCATCCACTTTCACATGAAAAACAAGAAGGGATTGATTATCTTCTATCTCTGATTATGAGAAAGTCAATTCACGGTAGAGATATATTTTTTAAACTGATAGGTTCATTTATTTCACCCAAAGAAAAAGACATGCTTGCGAAGCGGATAGCAATTATGTATCTCCTTAAAAGGCAGATGCCGGCCAATATGGTTTGCTCTATTCTGAAGGTTTCTAAGGCTACTGTAGCAAAGTTTACTCTCCTTCTTGAACAAGATACGAGTCCTCTTTCCACAATACTCGAAAAACTAATCAAAAAAAGGGTAATCGTTAATTTACTTGAAACTGTTTCAGTAGGTTCCATAGTACAACCAGGAACTATTGGTGTGAATTGGTTACTCGCTTGGAAAAGAAAAATAAAAAGAGAGAAATATCAAAAAAGGGGCTGCTCTAGCGTTAGTTTTTGAAACCATTTACGGCGAAACATAAGAGCAATAATTGCATACACCCCAATGTCTGTCCAGCTGTCGTCAAGCGACTCGTTTTTGGGAAGTTTTCCCGACTGAAGAATATTTTTAATTCTATTCAGCTTGTCATTTACCCGAAACGCAATACCGAGCTCACCGGTATCAAGAATATTCCCCTTTCCATAATCCTTATGTTTAGCTATAAACACATCTTCAAGTTCACGAGCAATAATTTAAAATGCTTCCCTTCAATGTTCTTGGCTTCATCGTTCTAAATCAAGAAATGTATATTGGTATTCTCCCGATACTCCGTGCGTCTCCCCTATTATTTTCGTAAACTGGCTATACTCAGGAAAGAATGTATCACCTTCAACAGTTTTATGAACAATAGTAAGGTAAAGTCTGTCAACATTATCAATTAATTGGGTAAATATAGATGCTCCTCCAGATACAAAAACTTCTTCATCCTCAATACTTTTAGCCTTTTCAAAAGCCTCATTTACAGATGAAACCACATAACATCCAGGATATGAAACGGAATAATGTATATTCCGACTTACGATAACATGTTTTCTGTTTGGAACAGGTCTCCCACTTCTCTGGTAATAGCCCATCACTGATTCGAAAGTAGTTCGTCCCATTAT
Organism: uncultured Gammaproteobacteria bacterium; assembly: GCA_964562055.1. Taxonomy (GTDB): domain Bacteria; phylum Patescibacteriota; class Microgenomatia; order UBA1406; family GWC2-37-13; genus JAKBEU01. The sequence continues at coordinate 7,681 of CAZLSE010000036.1, read as the reverse complement.
TACCGTATGACCAGTTGTTTTTTGTTTAAAACGTATGAGATCTTCTTTAATATGCCAAGGAATTTTGTTCTTGTTGCCAATTACTCTGTTTTCAGACAGCGCGCAGATGATGCTTATTACCGGCTTCTGCATAGTAGTTTCTCTAACTGCGTAATCATATCGGTCGAGCCGACATATTCTATTGTATGTTTGGCAATCATACGTGCAGAACCTGAAACATCGGTTCCTTTTTTGTACATGCAATATACCGGAATATCAAAAAGACTGGCCCATCCAAGTTCAATTCCCTGACCTGTTGCAGGATACGAAATTTCAGCCAAAACGAGGTCGCATCTTTTTTGTTCAAAAAGTTCTCTCGTATTGAACGGTTTTTGGCTATTGTTGTGAGGTAGGATAAACGAATGTTTTTGCCCTAGTATTGAGGCTAAAAGCGGCTTATATATCTCTTCCTCATAATTCCCTCTGCGAAGGTGGCTTACATATATATTCATTTTGATTTTTTTTGTGAAAAATAACCGCCTGATACCGAAAGGGGTGCTTTGATAGGGGGATGGGCAATGTATGATATGAGGTTTACATATTCTGGTTTAAACTCGTCTACAGTCTTAAATGATGAAGTAAATTGAACCGTTGGAAATGGGTACGGGTTACGGGCCAACTGCTCTTTTACCTGCTCTCTATGGGTTTCATATATGTGTACATCGCCAAAGGTGTGGATAAATTCACCCGGCTCATAACCGGAAATATGTGCAAAGATATGTGTGAGGAGTGAATAACTTGCAATATTAAAGGGCACACCTAAAAAGATATCAGCGCTTCGCTGATAAAGTTGGAGTGATAGTTTGCCATTAATCACATTTATCTGATACATGTTATGACAAATAGGAAACCGGCTTGCATCTTTCTCCTCTGCCATCGTATATAAATATTCTGGATTCCATGAATTCACTATCAAATTATGTGCGTTTGGATCTTCATGAAGCTCTTTAAGTATCCATCTTACTTGATCTATAGTTCGTCCTTTTTTCCGTGTTGGCCACCGTCTCCACTGCTGTCCATATATCATGGGCAGTTCGCCCCACTCTTGGGCAAATTTCCTATCCTCCCCTATTCTCTTAACAAATTCTTCTTTTGTTAGAATGTTTTGATTTTTAATTTTAGATTTTTGATTTTTCTCCATATAAATCTTGTATGGATAATCGTCCCAAATATGGACGTTATTGTTAATTAAATAGCGAATATTCGACTGACCAGATAAAAACCAATACAACTCATGAAGTACACCTTTCCAATACACTTTCTTCGTGGTAAGAAGCGGTAAGGTGCCACTAGACAAATCAAACCGTATTTGTCTTCCAAATACACTATACGATGCATCACCAGTACCTCTATCGACTTTTCGCACTCCATTGTTGAGAATATCGTTAAGAAGGTTCAGATATTGATATTCGGGATGCGTTTGTTTCAACATAAGATTGATTGCCTACGACAAATGTAAATTTACAAAAGGTTTTGTACTAAGCTCATCAGATATTTAAATTTGGTTGGTCAATGATAATTTATATTTGTTTCTCTCTTTTTTTCGTCGTTATGCGTCCTCCCTGCCATTGGCCTTTATACTGTGTGCCCCCTACAACCTCATGAAACTGGACAAAAACAAAACGGGCTCCTATTTCAATTTCAACAGTGATAGGACCTTCGTTTTTTAAACCGAACGTTAATTTACCTCTATAACCAGGCTGGGCCACTCCTGTACGCAAAAATAGTCCTGATCGAAATGTGGTAGTCCTCGGAATAAAGGTTGCACACAAATCAAGAGGAAGGTTTACAGACTCCATGGTGGTTACCAAATAAAACTCGCCCGGTTTTATAATAAGTGATTTGCCTTTTGACTTTTGGCTTGGAGCCTTGGACTTAATTTTCGGGGTTTCCCTATGAGTTACCCCTAAAAAGGCCTTACCGGAGATGGTATATGCCTCACCCAATCTTAAATCAAAACCAGCTCCCTCTGGTGTGGTAAGCTCACGCTCTGCAAGTCCCTCTACTAATTTTTTTTCTGTAACGAGTTTAAGTAATAGCTGTGGTCCGATAATCATAGGTGTTAAACAGTTCCCAAATCTTTAACTGAAAAACTTCCATCATTTACAAATGTCACTTCATATATAGGTAACCCTTTTGCAAGTCTTTTTGCCGTTTCCATAAGATGATTTTCTGTTTCTTCATTAAGGGCACGCTCAAGGTAGTCGACATCTGTCCCATCAGGTAGGGTAACCGCGTTATTTTTCACTAATTTTTGTGCAAGAACTTTATTTCTGTGTGTAGCAAACGTTGAATGAAACACAAAAACCTGGACCGCTTTTTTTCCATCCTGAGTTTGGATGGTGGCTTGCGGTTGCACTCCCCAAGTTCCTTTAAGGAGTAATACCGCACCCTCCTGGTGATCACCTTGGAGTACAGTTTCAGTTGATTTTCGAATAGTTCCAAATAAATCCTTAATAAACGCTATGTCATCAGCGGTAAGCGAATATGCTTCTGGATCGGTTGAGGCTTGTTTGAAATCACCACATCCGCCAAGTGTGAGCGTTTGGTCTGCATGCGAGTCAGTGTGTTGGTGGAGATTATTGACACCTTCAACAACTTCAGTTAATACTGTAAATATCTTCTTCTTGTCGCCTTCTATGCCGTTTGTATGGAGAGCAGCAAACACTACCCCCAACTGACCAGCGTCAGCACCGGGAAAACCAAGTGCAGGAAGCATATCAGACGGAGAATATCTTCCGTCGGTACACCGAGAAAGAAGCACGTTTTTTACCCTGTACTTAGTATCTGAAACAAATGTATCAACGTCGTTAAGAGTGAGTATGTATTTATCCATAAGCTGAAGTGTAGCAAAACAAGCTCGCGCGTACAAGAACCTGATACAATTGTTTTATATGCATGCGCCGGTATATATATACGATCCAACACGATCCGATCAGCTAAGCCGAGTGAGAGGTATTGGTAGGTATATGCAGATTTGGCGTGAAAATGCCCCTTCTCATTGGCTGTTTACCACATCTCTTGCGTCTATACCATATCATGCATTTTTTATTCAGCCTTTTTATACGTTTTTTCAAAAACCTTTAGTTTCGCACCGCATTTCAGACCGTCAAATAGCCGTTATCCATGATCTCATACCTCAAAAATACCCTCAGCAGTTTCCTGCGGGTCTTCGAGCAACTCTATATGAGGCGTGGTCGCGCTGGATACTGAAAACCCAGATTGACCATATTATTACCGACTCTTTTACAAGTAAACAAGATATAGTTAATATTCTTAAATTTCCAGAAAAGAAAATTTCAGTCGTCTACCCTACTCTCGCGAGGTTATTTTGGCAGTCGAGTGAAGAGCAAAAAAATACGCAACCCGGCAATTACTGTCTTTATGTTGGCGATGGCACCTGGAATAAAAATTTACCCAATATAGCACGCGCCATTCAAAAAGCGGATGTTACCTGTATGTTTGTTGGAAAAATATTTGAAGAAGTAGACCCACAAAAATATACTGATCCGTGGCAAAAAGATTTGCGTGAGTTTTTTACCATTGCTCAGTTTGATAAACGATTTATTTTTACTGGATATGTGTCTGATCAAGAGCTTTTTCAGCTCTATCAGAAAGCGCATATAAATATACTTGTGTCGCGAGATGAGGGGTTTGGATTTTCCTTTGTTGAGGCTGGAATTTTTAGATGTCCCTCACTACTGGCAGATAGACCTATTTTCCATGAAATCGCAGATAACGCTGCTTTGTTTTGCGATCCTGAAGACCCCGATGCCATTGCCACACATATATCAAGATTTTTTTCTGATACTAAACAGCGTGAAGAATTTGCTTCTCGTGCGTTTCAGCGATCACGTATATACGAACAAGTTCCGTTTCAAAAACAACTTGTTTCAACTGTGTATCAAACAGGGTATGCAATTAAAAAGTGAAAAAGCTTAAAACACGCGATAATATGGGAAGATTCACGCGCACAATGCCACCAGTATCGGCCGACAGGACAAGTTCTTTCTGGATGGTAACCGGTAATAGTCCAAAAAACTTTTCAAGACGTTCCCCTTTTACAGTGTAAACCAGTATCCCCTTATCAGAAATAAGATCTATTGTGGGACTTTGAAGATCGGTATGAAGTGCACGTAACTCCTGAATAATACCAAGCGCCTCATCGGGCATGATGGTTACTTTTTGTGGACCACTAGGTGTGTCTACAGTTAAAATACCGCTCAACGGATCAATAGAAAGAGCCATATCAGATCGAGCGATAACGTTATTTGCATTAATTTCAAGTTTCGGTGCTGAATTTGTTTTTTGCCCTTCAGATTGTGACACTTGATTCTGCTGAATGTTGGTATTTTGAGACTTATTTTGAGACGGGGTTTGGTTGCTTATGCTAAAGAACTGATTACCCCGTTTTACCGTTATTTCATCTTGACTTGATACAAATTGAGCTCCTGATTTTTCCTGAAGCGCAACTAATATTCCTCCGCCTTGTTTCAGCTCTTCATTTACGAGTGCTTTTTGCTGTTTGGCAAGAAGCGGTTTTTCAGTTGGCATAATGACCGGTTCGGGATTAGGTACCACCTTTATCTGCGATAGTGCTTGGGTATTGAGCACATAAATTTCCTTTTTTTCCGTAACAGTTTTTGTAGCAATTGTTGTTGGGACAACCTGTTGAGGTGTTGGCAGTGGTTGAATTTCAATAATGGGTTTTAAATTTTCTGGAATAGGCGTTGGGGTGAATGACGGACCGCTTGGCATAGGCGTTGGGGTCGGGGTTGATGTTGGATGAAAAGAACCAAAAAAGACGTCAAACAGATTAGGTACAGGTGTTGGCGTTGGTGTTGAACGCACAATTACGCGTGGAGTCGGGGTTGGAGAAATATATACAAAGGAGCCGCCTGATCCTCCTGTGTTAATATTACTACTTGCGCCAATTTGCGATACAGGTGTGGGGGTATTGGTTGATGTAGGCGTTGGAGTTGGGGTACGAGTAGGAGTGGGTGTTCGTGTAGGGGTTGGAGTACGCGTTGGAGTCGGGGTGTTTGTTATCGTTGGTGTTGGAGTATCTGTGATAACACTGGGTATATAAGGTTTACAGCTAAGAGTATCTATGTTTTCTGAACATATACTGGGTGCGGTTTCATCAGGGTCGGTACATATACAACACCAATCCTCCCAATAACCGTTTAAACATTGTAAAATACGCTGATCTTTGTATGCACCGGTTAAGTAATACACTCCATGATTATCTTCGTTTCCAGTACATGTTACCTCGTTCACACTACATGTTGGTACATAAGCCACAAATCGTGATGTGGACATGTAAATAATGGTATCGGAGGTATTTGTACCAAGCACCTTTCCTTCTTTCCACACCACATCATTACCTTCAATGGCCCAGTACGACTGCGACTGTTGAGCACCAAACAGAATGGTTAAAAACAAAAGAATAATAACCCAGAACCTTTTCATTACGTTATAATCATAACTCAGAATTCATAGTAAGACAATGTATATTGACACTCACTGCCATCTCAACTTCAATCGCTTTAAAAAAAGTGTGGATAGTGAAATTAATTCCGCACGTGATGCTGGGGTTGAAACAGTTATTGTGCCCGGAACAGACATAATGTCTTCTCGCAAAGCAATCGAAATTGCGAAGCATCATGCCAATGTGTACGCTGCTGTAGGCATTCATCCTCACCATGCATATGAAATACCACCACTCAAAATCCAATCCGCCATCGACACGTTAGTCAACGAATTAAGAGATTTGGTGCAAACAGATCGAGTAGTCGCCATTGGCGAAGTGGGCTTGGATAGTCATACGTATGAACAGACCAAATATAACGCCTATACCGTTACTGAGGCATTTTTACAGGTCCAAAAAAAGCTATTGACAGCTCAAATCAGCATTGCAGAACAATATAAGAAAAGTCTCATTCTCCATAACCGTGAAACTAAAACAGAGATGATTAAACTCCTTAACCAGGTTTGGAATCCTTTTTTTGAAAGCAGAGCTGTATTTCATTGCTGTGAAGCAGATCTTGACCTCCTTGCATTTGCCAAAACCCACTTCATGTTTATAGGAATTGATGGAGATGTTACATACGACTCTAAAAAGGCATCATTTATTGAAAAGGTTCCGCTTGAAATGCTTGTTCTTGAAACTGACTCGCCTTTTCTTCTTCCCGAACCGCTGAAATCTCAAAAAAAGTATCCAAATGGACCGCGAAATATTCCGCTCATTGCAGAAAAGGTTGCTCGGATAAAAAAAATTACCATCGACACAGTGATGAAGACCACTACTGCAAACGCAAAGCGACTGTTTTCACTCTCTTAAGGAGTGTTTAGCTTTGTGATCCAACAGTTACCTCAATTTCAATCGTTTCACCGTTCCTCCAAATGGTTAATTTGACTTTTTGACCGATAGATTTTTCTGCAAGCAATTGGGCTAAATCTTTTTCCGATGAGAGTCGGACACCATCAACCTCAGTTACGATATCCTCCTCCTGTACTCCGGCTGATTCAGCGGGAGAGTTTGGTACTACTCGTTCAATATATGCCCCTTCAGGAAGCTCATTTACTATTGCGGTCCGTCGATCGATTGTTTGATATTGAATTCCTATATAGGGTCGTTCAAAACTACTTCCTCGTGACTCAAACTGCTCAATAAGTTTTTCTACTATCTTTACAGGAATTGCAAATCCTATATTTTGTCCTTCTTGTGCTATTGCCGAATTAACCCCGATTACCTGACCTTTTGAATTAAGCAGAGGTCCTCCAGAATTACCCGGATTTATGGCAGCATCAGTCTGAATTACCCCATCAAGTTTTTCCACAAATCCCTCAAAAGGAGAACCTGCAGTGATACCTCTCCCAAGTCCTGACACAATTCCCACAGTTACCGTATTAGTAAACTCCCCAAGAGGTGTGCCGATTGCAATTGCCATTTGTCCAAGTTTTAAGGAGTCTGAATCTCCAAGGGGGAGGGGTTTAAGTCCTTTTGCCTGAATTTTAAGTATGGCAAGATCGTTACTTGGGTCACGATAAATCTTTTCAACATCATATTTTACACCGTCATTTGTAAGTACTTTATATGAAGATTCAGTATCTGCGACGACATGTTTATTGGTAATAATAAGACCATCATTGGAAATAATAAAACCGCTTCCAATATTTTGATCAACCTTCTCCTGCGGTCCACGATTTCGTCTGAAATTAAAAAAGGGATTAAACGGATCAAACTCAAATAATCCCCCCATTTGGCTCGTTGTAACAATACCAATTGTTACAACTGAGGGTAGACTTTTTTCAACAACAGATGTGATAACAGATTCTTCATAAATAACTTGTTGTTTTTGAACTTTTTGCTCCAGGTTTTTCGTTGAAGGAAGAAAAGATGGGAGACGTATGTTTTGTGGCGAATACGCACGAATTACAAAGAGTAGACCAAGAGTTAAGATACCTGCAAAAATCAGTTTTTTCATAGGAGTATAAAAAAGTATAATCAACGCACCTTAAAAAAAACTGAACCTATTTTACAACTTCGTCCAATGCCCGGTCAAGTTGAGTATCATCGGTGCGAGTTAACGTATTCCCTTCTTTTACTGTATTTTCTACCTTAATTTGAGGCTCGATT
>CAZLSE010000035.1:0-17326 GCA_964562055.1 uncultured Gammaproteobacteria bacterium | reverse complement strand
AAAAGTGGCGACAATAGAAGGGTTTCCTGCAACACATTCAAAATCTCTAACCTTTGATTGTACATCGATGGTGAGATTATGACCTGAAAGATCCTTAAAAATTCCCCCCGCTTCACGTACGATTAGCGAAGCGGCTGCAAGATCCCACAATTTGGTATGCATATACCATACAATGTGAGCTTCATTTTCCGGATCGGCTAAGTGGCATAAGTCAAGACACGCTGATCCGTATAGTCGAAATCCCCGCACGGCGGGAAGCACTTTCTCCATAATTGCAAATTGTTTTGCGTGGTATGCACGATTCGAGGATATGTAAGTGAAAATAACAGAATCTTCAAGCCCTGAGTTCCGTACCTGCATCCGGGTTACGCTACTTGAACGAGATTTTTTATATGCACCACTACCAGCAGTTGCAAAATATACAGTATCTCGAGCGGGCCAATATACGAGCCCATGTTTTTGAACTCCATCCTCAAAATGACCAATCGATACACAAAAGTAGTCAAGACCAGATGCAAAATTACCAGTCCCATCAAGTGGATCAATAATAAACATATGTTTTGCCTGTTTGGTTTCGAGATCTTCTTCACCAATAAAGCCAATATCATCTGCACCAACACCTTGTCTGAGGAGAGTAGAGGTGATGAGCTCTTGAATTTTGCTCTGACTTTCTGTATCGGCTTGCGTAACAAGATTCTGATGATTCGTCTTGCGGGAAATATGCGACTCACTCCGGAAGTAGGAGAGGGAGATGGCACCCGCTTCACGAGCAGCTTGTTCAAGTATTTCAAGCATGGAGTTCATATAGTATATATAGTACCTCAATTTTCACGGTACAAATTGTTACCTATTTGGTGCGAGTTTGTATTGTATTATTTGATATAGTTTGATATACTATAGGTATGCAACCAAAGCCAGAGGCCATTACACGAGAGCCAAATGAGTTTCGCATGACTTTTAAGGAGAAAACTCCATCTGGTTTTAATAAATATATTCTCAACATCCCACTTCACCCAAGCAAAGCAATTTTGGAAAAGCTCGAACAGCAAGGCGCACAATTTCCGCTTGATCGTGTAAAGCTTACTCTGTATTCAGAAAATGACTTAAGCATAGTGAAAGACGTAGAAACACTTCAAAAAATTATAGGTGAAAAAGAACAATCATCGTTCCCGGTAATGCTTCTCAATGGACTCCTTTCAAATTCTGACCAATATGACCGCACCGGTACATCATTCATCCGTAAACTTACTGACATGGTGCGTAGTGACGGCACCCACGGGTCCTTTAATCCGCTTTATATTGGTATGAGTGCTCCTGGGTTCAGTGGATCACAACTATCATTGGCCGACTATGGACCACTCGATGTCGGAGTTCGCAGATATGAGGCCATACTTGAGGCAGTCCAGGATGAGCTTCGATTTCCAAAGGTTAAAGGTGCTATTATCGGACACTCTGCCGGTGGTGCTGCAGTTCTTGAATATGAGCATGAAACCATCCAAGATCGACTGGCAAAAATAGCTCTTTGTCCCGCGATTCACCTTCGTGAAGCTCCACAGTTTGACTACATTGATAAATTACTTACATTGCAAGAACGTACTGTATATCCAAGTGAAATGCTCCGTAATGTAACATCACACAAAGTAGTCCGATATCTCCTAGGCATACCACAAGGTATTCCTTTCAAGAAACTACCAAAACAAGTTCAAGAACAAATTGAAATGCACGTAGCAGAACTTGAAGCTCACCGATATGCAACACATCAAAAACTAAAAGAACTGTACATTCCGCTTCGACGCGGGCAACCCACCATACAGGCAACACTCAACGTGGTTGCCGAACACGACATCCTCACACCTCCATCTCAAATTAGGGCTGGTTTCCCAGAGGATATCGGAGCATTCCTTACCATACCCAATGGTCACCACGACGACATATTTATTAATGAAGAAACACAAACGATGGTATTGCCGCTCATTGCTTCATACATAGCAACAGGGCAGGTGAATCTGGTGCATGCGCGCCAGGCAGGACTTACGGGAATCTGAGTAGAACGTATAGGAGCAGAGAAGAGTATTCATTATTTTCAGATTCATACACTGATAGGAGAGTACACAAAAAAATAATTCTTCATTAATTATTAATTAATTAACACGCAATCACACACCCACACCCCTTCTTTTAGCCGTGGGTAACGTCGTAAAAGATACATTATACGACGTTATGCCTATACTTCTCCATACGGGAATTTATCCCTAAAAACCCGGGTTCCTCACGCGACTCCATTAAAGAGATATATATCATTATTAAGGGAATAGCACACCTTCTCCTTTTGCATCATGCGCACAATAAAACATATAAGAAGCACCGTATCGACCACTTCACGGCACCATTTTGAAACCGTTATCTACCACTTTTTACATCGTATTACCCATGGTAAGTTTAGTTTCAAAGACTGTTAATTTAGATCGTAACAACGCTCTAAAATACCACTTTCGAGGCTAAATCTAGTGTAGTTTGGTATATACTCCCAGGGGTATGTATGCCATCTTGTTTTAGAGCGTTATTATAGCCTAAATCAATATTTTCGAGGCTAATTTACTGCGTCAAACTATATCATAATAGATTATTATGTAGAGCGCTATATCAATCTAAAAGAGTGGTATTGAAGCTAACCTGATCAACTTATCCACACTCCACGCGAAAAAGGAAGAGCGTACTTATTACAATAGAGGCGGCAAATAGCCATAGGACTAAATAAAATTGAAGATGTTATAACTCGTGGATATATGTTCAAAAAACATCCGTTCGTGTAAATTAAGTCTTATAGTAAATATAGTACTATAGGTCGTTATGTACTATAGGTCTATTATTCACGTTTGTAACTCTTCCCTCTCCCCTTACCCATCCATATAGCTTTAGCGGTCGAGGATCCCAGCCTCACATTCATTATATTATTTTTACTAATTAAGGGTGAGGAAAAGAAGCAAAAAGATAATAATGAGTATAGAAACATACTCCCGTACAGTGTGTCCAAACAACCTTTCATCGATAGTGTGATATGTAAGGCCAGCCACGCAGTAATACATTACAGCCATTGCTAACGCATACATTGAGGCTGGGAGTGGCAAAAATGATAAAATACATGCTCCCTGCCCGATTATGTAGGTTGTTATGGCAGCATAAAATCGTACTTCACGTCGAATATGAAGATCCAGACGAATGCTCCAATATAATTGAAGGCTTAATAATGCTGCAATAAATGAAAAAACTAAACTATTAGCTAAAAAACCCCATCGGAATGAGGCTATGACACTAGACAGAAGAAAAAACACCACAGTCTGGAAAAAGTAGTTTACCGAGAATCCGGCTCTATAAAGCTGTAAGTTCTTTTCTACCCCAACATTAAATATATTGGAAGATAAGAGAACCGCATACATACTTACCGCATACGAAATAATAAACGGGACTCTGGTAAGCCATCTACCGGGAAATAGAAAATAAAATAAATACCATGAAACTGATATGGCAATTGGCATAAGAAAAAGCATAAACCATTCAATTTTTTCAATATCTTCGTATAACGCAAAAAACGTAGCTAAATACGCTGCCACAATAAGGAGCGGAATAAAAAGAATAGCTGCGTCGTAATAAAAAAATGTGGAGACAAGGAGAACCAGTGTCAAAGCCAGGGAAGAAATAACAAACCGCATTCGTTTTTCAATACGTATTGGCATAATTATTCAAGATTAGTATATACCGTATGCACATCATCAAGCGCTTCCAAGGCTTCTGCAATATCAAGTATCTTTTTTGCTTCGTCCTCTGAGCTTACATTCACACGAGAAAGAGGCCGATATTCAATTTCCGATAACGACGGCGTTAGTGTGCCAAGACTATCTTTCGCTTTGCCGAATAGTTCAAATGGGAAAAAAACGGTAATCGTACTCCCCACATCCTCAATGTCATATGCATGTAATGTGTCTGCAAATACGAATACATCATCTTCGGATACCTTCCCTGTATCAAACTGCATAACGCTACACTTTTGGAACAAGTATGATACAGAGCCCTGAGAACCCAACTTACCTCCCTTGTTTTCTAGAATAGACCGTATTTCATTATGAGCTCGTGTTGTATTATCAGTGGTACACTGGATTATCATTGCCACCCCGTGCGGTCCGAAAGCCTCATATACAATTTCATTTAATGTAGCTGCGTCTGGCCCATGACCTTTTTCAATAGCGCGCGTAATATTATCTTTGGGCATATTAGCTGCACGAGCTTTATCCACTGCAAGTCGTAGTTTAAAATTTGCATCCGGATTTGTTACCCCGCCACCCTCAACAACTGCAAGAGTAATGATGCGCGACAGCTTTGCAAACACAGCGCCCTTAACCTTATCATTTGCCTCTTTTTTACGCTTAATATTGGCCCATTTTGAATGTCCTGACATGAAATAAGTTTATTAAGTTTATAACGTTTTTAAGGTCTGTAAAGACTAAGTGTCAACTCAGACTACTATATGGTACCACACTCATAAACCACACATATATCAAATTGCAAAATCATAATATGATGTTATACTGTTTCGTAACCTATGGAATCTATCGAACACCTAGAAAACCAAGCAATAGATGCAGCAATTAAATCGGACTGGGAAACTGCAATAAGGCTTAATAATGCGATAATTAAACTAGATAAACATAACAGCCAAGCAATACTCAGACTTGCATTTGCGTACCTGCAAACTGCGCAATATGAACTATCAAAAAAATTTTATCACAAAGCCCTAAGACAACAACCCAAGCTCGCAGTCGCAAGACAAAATCTGGACCGAATTGAGGTGCTTGAACAAGGTAAATCTAAGCCCCAATCGCCAAAACAAGCTTTTGATCCTGATTTATTCATCGAAACAATTGGAAAAACAAAGTCAGCCGTATTGTGCAACCTTGGACAAAAACAAATCCTCGCAAATTTGTATATTGGTGAAGAAGTAATGCTGAAAATCAAAAAGCGTCGTGTGGAGATTCGTGCGAAAAATTCTGAAGAATATATCGGTGCTCTGCCAGATGATCTTTCTAAACGTCTTATCTTGTTTATTAAGGCAAAAAGCACCTACAGCGCATACGTCAAGGAGGCTACTCTCGACCGAGTAGTCATTTTTATACGCGAAGAAAAAAAAGGTAAATCAGTCCACCATCACCTCTCCTTCCCCACCAATATTCAAAAGAATATGGATCAACTGGTAAATGTAAATGGTGAACATGCTACTCCTCCAAAGTCTGAAGACAGTGAAGACGAAGCGAGCGATCAAATGGATGATATGTCCGATTGGGAAAAACTCGTTGCCGAGGCTACAGAAGAAAAAGAAGAACTCCTCGATATTCAAACCGCCGATCTCGAAGAGGAAGAGTAATGTTTCGTCTTTTTTCCTTTAAAAAAAATTATTCTGCCGGAATGTTTCCGGGCAGTAATAAGGCGTGAAATTTCTTTTGGAATACCCCCCTCATCTTTCATAGAGCGAATTGCCAAGATGAAAGAGGCAAACAATATCAGTCCAAATACAATGATTGTGTCCATAGTTATTCCCAATCTCCTTCTGCGTTATACATATATAGTACTATATCCGACAGTCTCCCCTCACCCGGCTCGAGTGTGCATTTAAAATACTCTTTTAAACGGTATGCAGTTTTAGAAAATTGACCGCTTCCTTTTTCTATAATACGGCATTGTTTTTGAGCTGATTTTTCAGCCGATAACGATTCGTCGGCATCAATATCCACAACACGTATACCTTCGCCGTCAATAATTCTGCTTACATTGCGCGCAGCGTTATACGAAGAGTGATAGAGAATCTGTACTGTTTTATTTTCTTCTCGAAGTGATTTTTGGTAAAAAAAACCCAGATATTGACGAGCAAATGTCTGATCGGATAACAATATCTTGTCATCCTGTTGAATTTTTTTTATTTTAACCTCATCAAATGCAGTTTTTCGCTTCCCAACAAACTGAAACCATAGATAGAGTCTGTCAAATATATTTGCGTTTGAGGCATACGTAAATAGCTCTGTGGCGGTCGGGATATGAAATTCTTCAGTGTTGCCATAGTATATTTCTGAGGTCCTCGGGTAAAAATAAAAGTCTGTCATTGATCCTGTTATGCGCGAGAATGTTTTTTTGAAGAGCTCTGGCTTTTTCTCAAGCTCAACAAGTCTCCCAAGTCCGCCTATACGGTACTCTTTATATCCCCCTGGAACCGACGTTCTGCTGTCGGCCGCGAAAGTGGTTACGTAATGTATGCTCCCCCCCTTTTCAAGCGAAAAATATGCAGGCGTGTCACTATAAAAAGCTATTTGAATACGGTCTCGATCAAAAAAAAATGCTGATGCAATAAACTGGCGTAAAAAAGTAATACACACAACAATACCGATTAATATTCCCCCTGCTTTCATAGACCTTCATGTTCCTTTTTAAAGTTGGTTATACGTTGAATTATGTCTTCTTTAGATAGCCGTTTAAGAAGCATTATTTTTTTAATTAATGAAAGAGACGCCTCAAACTCTGGTTGTACAACTATGTGTGCCCCTAAATCTTTCATCTTTTTTTGATCGGTAACTCTATGAACCCTACTCATAACTACAATGTGTTTATTGAGTTTTGTTGCATTGGTGATTATTGTTTCCTGGGTAAAACTATCGGGAACGGCAACAACCACCGCAACTGCATGTTCGCACTCTGCGTAATCAAGCATGTCGATATCGGTTGGATCCCCGTAAATTACATTTACACCCAATTTTTTAGCCCGCTCTACCGTTTGATAGTTGTAATCGATGGCAATAAAGGGAATATCAGACAAAAGCAGTGCTCTCCCGATATATGAACCTATCCGGCCATACCCACAAAGTATGACATGACCCTTCATATCTAGACTGTCAATTGGCGATGAATCACGATCTACTCTTCGCGAAATATATGTGTGTATAAATGGCAGCGCTCGAGAAATAAAGCGCCAAAACGCTTTATATACTTGTTCTTTCCGAGAGATAAGGGCTGGTGTAATGATAAGACTGATAAGTACTACTGCTACTATAAACATGTAGCGTTCCTGAGTAAAAATACCGTTCTGATAAGCTACCGACATAAGAATAAAAGCATCCTCATCAATCTGAAATAAGAAAAGTGAGAGATATGTAGACAATTTTGAGTGAAATCGAAACGATAAGAAAATAAAAAAGATAATAAATGCTTTCGCAAGCATTACAATCCCTGCAAATAGCAGCACCGGAACAAGAGATGGAAATAGTATGTCTAAATCGATGTTTGCACCAATAAAAATGAAGAATATAATGGCAAACAAGTTTTTAAATGGCCTTATCTGTGAAAAAATATCGTAATGTTCATCTGTCTGCGAAACGATAACACCGGCCACAAAGATGGTAATGAATACAGATATTTGGAGAAGTGTAGAAATATATGCCACAAAAAAGATGGATATGACCACAAGCAGATTAAGCAGTTCACGCGATAATTTTGCAAACCTATGGAACACAGGGGGGACAATGCGTTTTCCTACATAATATGCGAAGGCAAGAATAAGTGATGCAAATACAATATCAGTAATTATTTTCCATATAATTTGAATTGGTGTTTGTGATTCTCCAGTCAACGATGTAAATACGACCATAAACGGAACAAAAGCCAAATCCTGAAATATAAGGATACCCATGGCCAGTTCTCCTACAAAAGAGCCCTCTTCTCCCCTGTCTTGGATTATCTTTGCAACTATTGATGTTGACGATGAAGAAAGTGCAATTCCGATAAGAAGCGACTGTACAAACGTAAATCCAAATAACAAACTCACCAGCCAGACTACGATAGCTGACAGTCCCAGTTGCAAGATACCTCCATAAATAACGAATCGCTTGAGAGTGAGCATACGCTCAAACTGCGTTTCCAACCCGACAGTAAACATGAGAAGAAGAATGCCAAAATATGCAAAGCCGTTCATAGCCTCGCGTGAAAGAAAGCCGTCAAAAAAATTTGCAAGCACTATGCCCCCCAACATGTATCCTATGATGGGTGAGAGTTTATTCTTGCGGAAAAAATATCCAAATACGAACGGTACAAATAAAAACAGAAATATGTGAAAAAAAAAAGATGCAGGCAAATCGGCCATATACTATTCAGTATACTGAATCTCTCCTTGAAAAAAAACCTCCGGGTTTCCCCGGAGGCTTAATTTAAATAACTTACTTATAACGAGCTATTTTATCTTTACATTTTTCAGTTCCAGTCAAGCTCACTTGAGAGAATAGGCAATAGAACTGCTTAGTGTTCGAGATCGATGGCATTCCATCTTTTTGTGTCGTAAAACAACCAGCATTTCCGTATACCTTATCTGCGAATTGACTACCATCACAACGAATAGCATTGTTAACATTATGAGTCGCTTGATTGACACAGTGTGCATCCTTACCATCAGACTGAGGAATACAAACTACATTACTTATAGCTCCCGACTTATCAGTGTTCTTTAATAAATCATTGTCAGTTGCTACCGGCGCATTAAACTTTGTACAGTTTATATGTTTTCTTCCACAATTTGTATCAGAGATTGAAAGCGGTACATTACAGCAAAAGCCTTCATACAGTCTATTTGTTCCCAACTTATCGAAATCGGTTTTAGCGCATTTTACGTTTGTTTCTGCAATAGTACCATGTGTGTTTGCGCATGTCTTTTTTGCATTATCTCCAATAAAGCACAAGGCGTCTGTATTGGAAAATTCATTTTTACATAAATTATCACCTAAAGCATTTATAGCTTCACCATCTCTGCAACACTGAAAAAGTGATTTATCATTACGATAACCGCATTTATTTTTATCATTATTGGAAATTGTTAAATATGTGTCAGTCATATCACGAGCTACACTGGTATCTTTATAATGGCCGCAATTAGTCATTGGGCCAGCGCAATAATCTTTACTTGCATTATAATTTGGTCTCTTAGTTCTATTAAAATCCCCATTTAATGGACTATTTGATTTACACCAAGCATGTTGTTTTGCAGATGCTTGTTTAGGTGCTGCTTTTGATGCCGTTGTCCTTGTTTTACCAGTAAAATCCATCGACATTTTTGCAATAAGTATCCCAACAAGAAGTACAAGTACCAAGACTAATACACCGGTTATATCGGTTTCTTTTGGTTTTTGTTTAACAGTGTCCATATAAAAAATGATTATGAATTATAATGCATTAAGAATATCAGAAAAAAAATGAAGTGTCAAAAATCGAAGTGGAAAATCTGTCAATTAGAGTGCGCCTGTTGGTGGCACTTTCGTAGGACTGATAAGGAGTTGTTGACATTCAGCTAAAGTAGATGGCGCAACTCCCGTTGCTTTTTTAAGTTCAACGATATGACACATATTAGTTTGTGTGTTTCTGGTTACACCTAAACATTTTGGTGTGGTATTGCCAGCACCAACAGCTATAAAAGCGGCACCACGTAAACAACCCTCTCTGATTGAATCTACTGCTTTATATGCACAAACTGCGTCTTTTTCATCAGCGGTTTCAACACACTGCATATTAATAACTACTTCTCCTAGTTTACCGGTTGGAATAATAGAGGAAGTAGATGAATTAGTAATATTTGGCTTAAGTAATGAACAGTTTACTTTTGCTATACCGCATGCGTTTACAACGAGCGAAACCGCAGATGTGGGCACTAATATGGTTTTTGGCAATTCAGCACGAGTTTGTGTTGAAATCTGTTGAAGGCGCAGCAAATTGGCAATGAGTGCAAAAAGAATTAAAGTGAGCACCACCAACGTAACCATAACATATCGTTTTGTTTTCAAGCGCTTTCCGTTCCCTTCCATAGGAATACTATACCACACAATTGTCTTTTACTTGCTGAGTGCTCGTTTGCATTCGATACAGTAGTGCGCCTCTGGTACAAGTTCGAGTCGAGCAACCGGGATATCTCCCCCACACCGTTCGCAGATACCGTACTTTCCTTTTTTAAGAAGTTCAAGTGCTTTGCCTAAATCTTTTAATCTTTTTTGTGCATCTTTTATTTCTGCTTCGATGGTGTCGTGACCTACTTGTTCACGAACATCGGTATCTACTGCAGCATTATCAGAGGCATGATCTGGATCTGAAAATGGGTCTTCTTTTTTAAGATTTTCTATCTGCACTGTTATTTTTTTCTGCTCCTCCTCGATGAGATTCTTTTGTTTTGCGAGAAAGGACCTTGAAAGCTGTTTTGACATAGTGTGCGTTCCAATTGATAAAGGACCCTACCAAACTCATAAGAAAAACTCTGAAATAGTACACTATGTAAAAAGAAGATGTCAAGAGCAAAATAACAAAAGCCCAATACTCAATCTTTGACTCAGTAAGCAGAACGCGAGCATCTTTAAATGGATATAGTGCTACTTGTGATGCTGCAAACATCCATACAAAAAAGACGGCAGAAAAACCTTTACTTAGTTGTTCTTTGCGGATAATAAATAATAATTTTATTGAAAAAAATAATCCTAAACCACCTGCAATAACTCGATATAATGCCAGTGGGTGTTGAAACCATCCCCAACGTATACCAGGTTCGGTGCCTGCAAAAAAACTTCCCACTGACGCAGCAGTAAGAAACGTAAATACTGAAGGCATACTATAATCGACAAATTCATCGAAGCGAATTTTATAATGGGTGCTGATCAAATACATTGAAGCAAACCAACCCGCCACCATACCCAAAACCGACATGCCAGGATACCCATTCACTAAAATATATCTCAATAAATTAAATCCAAATTCATTAAAATTCAGAAGTCCAAAGACTATCCTCCCTACTATCAATGATCCCGCAAATGAAATAAATGCAATGTCGAATGATTGATTTTCTGAAAACTTTGAAATTCGAATATATTTCCATAATAAAAAACATGCCCACAGAAAGCCCAGCATCAAAAATACGCCATACGTATAGACAAAAACCGAACCGACTTGTGCAAGAATAGGAACCATAGGGAAAGTATAGCAGAAGGCATAATCACAAATTACAAATAACAAATCTCAAATGAATTATCAATTTCAAATGACTATTTTGGAAATCAGTTTTGTTATTTGTAATTGAATTGTGAATTTGTGACTTGACATTTGTAATTCCTGCCTGGTTATTGATAGTATTGTCTCATTAATCATTCTGTACTCATGTATAATGTCATCTATGAAGCGATATAAGCGGCCACTTCGCGTTGGCTTTGACCTGGATGGTGTACTTTTATATAACCCAGCCCGTATAGTTCGTCCTATTATTTCGTGGGTTAAACGAACTTTTCTCCATAAACGTAAACTTAGTTTTTACTATCCCAAAACACACGCCGAAAAAATTATGTGGAAGTTGTTTCATTACTCAAGCATTTACAACGCGCCTGGACTTGACGAAATAAGACGTCTCGTAAAAGAGGGAAAAATCGAGGCCTATCTAATTACTGCACGGTTTGGATTTTTAGGTAACTCTGTGCTCCGCTGGGTAAAATACAATAACCTAACAAATACATTTAAAGAGGTGTATTACAACAAAAATGATGAGCAACCACATCTTTTTAAAGAACGAATGATAAACAAATTAAAACTCGATGCATATATCGAGGACAATTTTGACATCGTTACGCATATTAGCAAAACAACTCCTGCTCATATTATGTGGATTTATAACATTCTCGACCGATCTGCCCTATTTCCTCATAAATTTCCTCACCTTGACCATGCATTAAAACATATGGTTTCTTTCCATAAATTAGACACTCCATCCCACACAAAACCATGAATATACTTATCACCGGAGGAGCAGGTTTTATTGGAACAAATACCGCGCTTTATTTTGGAACACAATCAGGAAACACTATCGCCATTATCGATAATTTGTCTCGCATTGGAACCGAAACCAACCTTAAAACACTTACGTATAGATTAGGAAAAAAAATGAAGTTTGTGCACACCGACATAACTCTCACAGATACGTATAAAAAGGAAGTTGCTCAAGCCGACGTGGTTATTCACCTTGCGGGTCAAACAGCTGTTACAACCTCAATTAGTAATCCCTCCGAGGACTTTGACACAAACATTCGAGGTGGATTTGCACTATTAGAACTTATTCGCGAAACTAATTCATCAGTCGTACTGCTTTATGCCTCTACAAATAAAGTTTACGGCGATCTGAATCATCATGTGCTTAAACTTCTTAAATCAAAAAAACAATATGTGAATACCACATTTCCACGAGGTGTAGATGAAACTGAACGGCTTCATTTTATATCGCCCTACGGTTGCTCTAAAGGCACCATTGATCAATACATGCTCGACTATGCTCATACGTTTGGCATACGTACCGTTGTATTCAGGCAATCCTGCATCTATGGCCCATATCAGCTAGGGGTGGAAGATCAGGGTTGGGTGGCACACTTTTCTAAACAGTTTATATTCAAGCACCCATTAACAATTTTTGGTGACGGGTATCAAGTAAGGGATTTACTCTATGTTGACGATTTAATCGATCTGTACGCACGTGCAATTAAATCAATTAAAAATGTAGCTGGCAACGCGTTTAACACCGGAGGAGGTATTGAAAATGCATATTCACTCAGGAATGTAATCGATATTCTCGAACAAAAAATCGGCTCCGTACCAAATATTTCCTACAAAAAAGAACGCGTCGGTGATCAAAAATATTTTGTATCCGACAACACAAAAGCATATCGTATGATGAATTGGAAACCGCACACCTCTTTTATGTCGGGAATTGATACGCTTATTACATGGCAAAAAGAAAATCTGAAATAACCGTTTTGTTTTTTACTCCCTTTTTTTGGCCGTATATTTCAGGTCTTACACAGTATCCATTTCGATTTTTTACCGAACATATATATCGCCTGAAGACCACCTGTTTAACATTTCGCCATGTGAAAAATCTCGCTGAACATGAAACAATTACACCTAACTGCGCCATTGTGCGAATGCCCTACTTATTTCGACTGTCAAAAGGTTTTATATCGCCTCAATCATGGATTATTTTTTGGAATAATCTAAAAAATCATGATCTAGTAATACTAAATCTTCCAAGTGTTGAAGGAATAGTGCTCGCCTGTATGGCATATTTGCGCAAAAAACCCATCATTAGTATCCTTCACTGTGAGGTACTTCTCCCCCCGGGAATCATAAACAGAATTATCAACAAGGTACTTAATATTGTCGTATTTCTTCAACTTGCACTTTCAAACAAAATTATTGTATATACGAAAGATTATTACGAAGATAAACCGATGTATGCGCGGTTTCGTTACAAAATGGAAGTCATACTTCCCTCTGTGCACTCGCATTCGCCTGATACGACATATGAACAAGAGTTACGCGTAATCCGTAACGGTAAAACATGTATTGGATTTTGTGGACGTGTTTCATATGAAAAAGGGATACATATTCTCATAGAAAGCGTTAAGTCGATTCCGAATTGTATGATATTTTTTGCAGGTCCTTATGGAAAAGATGTGGTTGGAGAAGAACAATACAATAGACTCATTCAATCAGCTCTCAAAGATGCGCAAATCCCCTACCGATTCCTCGGTACATTATCGGGGGCTAAACTCTCAGCATTTTACCGCTCAATTGATGTACTTGTACTGCCTTCAATAAACCGCACCGAAGCTTTTGGTATGGTGCAAATTGAAGCAATGCTGCAGGGAACACCGGTAATCGCATCAGATCTGCCCGGGGTTCGTATCCCTATTCAGTTATCACATATGGGAATCACAGTTAAACCCGGTGATACAAGATCACTCACTCTTGCCCTACAAACCATAACATCACATAAGGAAAACTTTACTAACGCAAAACGTGTGGAACGCGTTACATCTTTGTTTAATCCCCATGAAACGTATAGAATGATATATAATCTGCTCCAACACTATGCACACTAAAAATCTTGATTATTTTATAAAACAAAACCTCCGATACCGTCCGCATTTCTTTGCGTATATTCGATCGCAAGAAGGACTGCTATTCTCACACTATTCCCATCTCGTTAAGTCAAAATCTCTTGATTTTGGATGCGGTGATGGTTTTTTCGCAGAAACTGTTTTTGGTAAAGGAAAAATTGATATCGGACTTGACGTACCTACAAGTCGTATGGAACAGGCGGCTCGAAGGGGAGTTTACAAACGCATGCTGTCGTATGATGGAATAACAATTCCACTCGCTTCATCGTCAGTTAAAACAATTATGTCAAACTGCGTTTTTGAACACATTCCGCATATTCAGAAAAGCGTAAAAGAAATGGTTCGGATTTTAAAACCGGGTGGATATGTACTTGCGTCAGTTATGTGTTCACCTTGGAGCGACAATCTGAGAGGTGGATCAATAGGAGGAAAAATGTATGTACAATGGTTTAACAGAGTACAAAACCACCACGCACTCTTCTCAAAAAAACACTGGATACGACTATTCCAAAAAAGTGGATTTACTATTACAGCGGATCATGATTACTTATTCCACAATGCGTCTCAAAAAACAGAACTGTATCATTTTCTTTCCATCCCTTCTCTCGTGCTATACAAATTAACCGGCAAGTGGACTTTAGGTCATAAGCCAGCAGCTCATACAGTAAACTCTATTAAAAAAACTATTCAAGAAGACACCAAACAACCATCAGCGTGTTTTTTTGTTCTCAAAAAGCAATAGGATAATGATTCTATTTGGCGTTTTTTTGAAAGATCATTACCTTAGGATGGTCATACACGGTAAAGGCTTCTTCTGCCCATTGGTCTTCAAAATCAAGAGGAATACCCAAATAGCGAAGTGAGGGATATGAGGTAAATTCTGCGATAAGCGAAAATCCTCTCCTGCCTGCAAACATATCTTTATAAAAATCGTTTGCGAGTGGATATCGCTCAGGAACTGTTGAAATACTCCCCCACCCTCTGTTCGATGACATAACATAATAATCGCTTCGCAACAGTTGATTCTGAATGCCGTTCCATTTTTCTGCGGTATCAGGATCAAAAATACCAATCTGCTCGCTTTTAAATTGTTTATGTGATGGATTGCGAACAAGAAGTGGAAGAGGATCGTCCCAATATTCCCATGCTATGGTGCTACCATTTGGAATAGTGTCATACATCCAATACGACGCATCCACTCGCGAATGATTTTTTGTGTAGATTGACATGAATGCAGCTGGCCACAAACAAATACTGAGTCCAATAACGCCAATTACTATCCATCGAACTTGTTTTTTACATAGTTGATTTGATGTTTTAACAACCCACACTAATCCGTAACCCGCATACACCGCAAACACTGGGTACAGCACAATAAAGTAGCGCATTGTTTTCGCAAACTGAGCCGACTGATAAAGGAGAATTATTCCCACCCAAACCGCCATCCATTTCCAAATAGGCGACTTTGCAAACGAAGTTACAAATCCAATAAGTGCAAGGAGTGCATATGGTATGCCAAGTCCAAAGAAAATAATATTCAGAGGACCGATGTACCAAGGAGCGCGTATCCACTGTACCGCAGGAGGAAAATAGCCGTTTGGATCTTCAAATGATTTAAGTGTGCGAATATTATGCAAAAATTGTTCCGATAAAGTTACGTCAAGCAAATGAGGCGAGTTAAAATAATAGGGTGATGCTATTCGTACGCTAATGTATAGACTCAGAAACCAAACAAAGACTATTCCTAGTATAGGGACAATCCGTTTATGAGCAGAAAAGTATTTAAATAAAAAAAGTCCAAGTGATACAGAGATGGGAGGAAGGTAATATATGGCGCTTACTTTTGACGCAAGTGCAAACCCAAAAAAAATAAGGGATATTATTGAATGTAATAATCCATTTGTTTTGGGGTGTATCGCTGAAGAAAGTGCGAAATAGA
Source organism: uncultured Gammaproteobacteria bacterium (assembly GCA_964562055.1). Taxonomy (GTDB): domain Bacteria; phylum Patescibacteriota; class Microgenomatia; order UBA1406; family GWC2-37-13; genus JAKBEU01. The sequence goes on along the minus strand of CAZLSE010000035.1, from coordinate 1,390 downwards.
TACTTAACCATCCAAAAAAATGCATAAATGTATCAACGGTAAAAAAGTGAGAGAGTTGTATCGGAAGTACTGAAATGCTATACATACCAGCTGCGATATATTTAAGTGAAGATGGAGTTTTAAGTTTTTTTTCAAGCAACTTCATTACTCCAAATAGGATGAGAATAACAGATCCATCAGCAATTGCCGAGAGAGCTCTCCCTTGCAAATGAATGGTGTCGTATGTAGTGTTTAACAGTAGTTCACCGATAACCTTATTTAGTATTACTGGGGCTAATCCGTATACATAAAATGCATGATTATTATTTTCAGGATTAAGCGGTGACACTTTTCTATCGAAATATTCAGAAAACGATTTTGGAAACGAAATATCTACGCTTACCATGGTGAGAAACCGCTCATCAGGATGAAGATGGAAACCCTGATCCCAGTTTAGGCCATACAGGCGGAGAAATAAGCCAATTCCTAAGATTACCAACAGAATAGCTTTTCTACTTAATTTCATAAGAAATTATAAACAATCATTTTTGATGATGTCTATGTATTCAACTTAAGGCCATGAGCAAATTGAGTAGTAAGTGTTTCACATAGCCATATACGCAGACCTGAAAACATCACTATACTATTCCTCTTTTTTCACATCTTTCAATACGTCCTGCAGATCTTTCCCTTCTCGTGCAACTACTTTAGGAACCCCTTTGCGAGGTATCAACGATAAAACAACTTTAAACAGTCCGCCTTCTTTTTCTTCTTTTACCAATAGTTTTGCCTTAGTAATATCTTTTTTATACCGAAGACGCTCTCTCAACCGATCAAAAAAACTTTTCGTAACAATAGTGCTTTTCAACGATAAATTCTTCATTGTTAAATCGACTTTTGCGATGCTCGGCTCTTGAATAAGGAGTTTCAGCATATCCTTCGTAGTCAGAATATCAACCGGTCTATTCTCAGAATCAACTATTACAATGCTGCCGATATTTTTTTCCAAAATAAGATGCAGCGCATCACGCGCATAGTCGTCAGGATTAAGCGAAAGCACAAACGATTTTTGAAAATTTCTTACTTTTTTTGTCAATAACGTCGCCTTATCGGGAACGAAGGTGTTGCGTTCCTTCTTTTTGGGAGAGATGAGAAATGTGATAAGGTCGTAATACGTAAGCACACCTTTCAATTTTCCGTATTCATTTACCACGACTAACTTCGACAGTTTTGTGTCTTTAAATATGTGAAGCGCTTTTCCGATATCATCATCCTCTTTAACTGCAACTACCCCTCTCTTTTTATTTTTTGAAATATCTTTTATCTTTATCGTGAAAACTGAATTGGACTCAAATGTTTTCAAAATTCCTCGCGCCGATACCATACCCACAAAACGCTCTTGATCATCAAA
>CAZLSE010000034.1:0-17980 GCA_964562055.1 uncultured Gammaproteobacteria bacterium | reverse complement strand
AACGCTCTTGATCATCAAATACAGGCAGATAATGAACTTTTGACTCCATCATAAGACCCACAATTTTTCCTGATGTAAACTGCATCTTAATTCGAGGGGCATGAAATAAACAGTGCTCTACTTTTGCATTGGATGGATGCGATGTCCGTATAACGGAATAATAAGGATTGATAACTCCCATATATTTCTTACTTTCATCGAAGATAAATGCAGCTGAGTGTGAGCTTGGCAATTTGGCAAGCACCGTAGAAAGTGAGTCGTGTGGACTAGCAGTAATAACGCCTTCAGTTTGAAGAAGTTTTGATGTCTTCATAGTTTTTAAAACCTTCGAGAAAACGTATAATGCTCAACACCCCCCACCCGGTTCCCCCTTTGGGAGCAACTCCTTTTGGCGATCCATCACGGTGTGCCGGACCAGCAATATCAATGTGAATCCATTTTGCTTTTTCCACGAATTCTTGTAAAAAAACAGCCGCGGTTATTGCCCCTCCGTACCTTCCACCTCCAATGTTTTTTAGATCTGCCATATCACTTTTCATTTGTTTTGCGTAATCAGCATACAATGGCAACTCCCAATACTCATCGCCAGCCTCAGTCGCTGCACGTTCATATACAGAGGTAAACAATTTGTTGTTTGAGAATAAACCTGCTAAATCGGTGCCAAGAGCCACCATGCACGCACCGGTCAATGTTGCCATGTCAATAATGTAGTCTGCTTTTAATTTTTTTTCTGCATAGACGAGCGCATCAGCTAGTGTAAGTCGACCTTCTGCGTCGGTATTGAGAACTTCTATGGTTTTTCCATTCATTGCGGTAACGATGTCGCCTGGCTTAATTGCTCTACCTGAAGGCATATTCTCACATGCAGGTAAAATTCCGTATACTTCAGAAAATCCAACGGCTGGACGAATGTCTGCCAGATATGAAAACACACCAAGCACCGCCGCTCCACCACTCATATCCATTTTCATGTCCATCATTGCATCGGCAGGTTTAAGCGATAGACCACCAGAATCGAATGTTATCGACTTCCCTATAAAGGCAAATTTTTGTGATCCTTTTCCTTTATAGCTCATAACGATAAATACAGGTTTCCGCGCACTACCCTGTGCAACGCCTAAAAATGACCCCATTCCAAGACGCATGCAATCATCCTCATCAAGAACTTTAACAGATACTGTACCTCTTGATTTTTTTTCAATAGCCAGGGCAACATCCACTAATGTTTTTGGGTGGATGTGCGAGGCGGGGGTATTTACCAGATCTCTTGTTAAGCATACGCTTTTACCTGCAGCAATTCCTTTTTTTACACCTTTTTCCACTTCTGGTTTATTTTCAGATATCACAAACGTCACAGTTGATACGTTTGTAATTTTCTCTAATTCTTTCCTGCTTTTAAATTGGGTGAAATTATACGTTCCAAGAACTATTCCTTCTGCAACTTCATCTGCATACTCTTCAATTCCCGATATAAAGGCAACAATATGTGTGCACTTCATCTGTTGTGTTAACCGTGCGGCCTGAGCCACCATAGTTCGAACTGTAGATTCTCGACTGTTTTTTTTATCCAACCCCACAACAAAGATATGATCAAATACCAATTCTGTTTCTATCTCAATATGAACCGTTTCCTTTGTATGAGGTAGTTTATTTTCAAGTTTCCATTTTTTTTCAATTAAGGATGTGTGAGGCGAGCTTTTTGCGCTTAAAAGACCGTCCTGTAATGAGTAAAAATAAATATATGCTGTTTTTTGAGATTTATTTTTTTTGGAAAAGGAAGATAAAATATGTATTTCCGAAGTCATAGTGAGACTATGTTACCTTTTCGGAGACTTCCAGTCAAGGGCTATATGTGTGATATACTCTCTACCATGTCTCCCCTGCTTAAATCCATTGTTATACTACACAGTGACATCCGACGTGCGTACTTCAAAACACAAGAAGGGTATGAAACGGAAAAAAATGCTCGAAAAGATGCGCTTGCGCTATCACAGTATGCGAAAAAGCTGGCAAGATCCGTAAGTGTAATTCCTGCAAATCAAGGTTGGGTTAATAAAATTACTGCATTGCGACCTTCGGTGGTGGTTAATTTAGTTGATTCAGTAAAAGGCGACGATACAAAAACGCCTCTCGTATGTGCAACGCTAGAAATGCTCGGTATACCCTTTACGGGTAATTCGTTTAAGCCAATTGCCATGTGCTATGACAAATTCGCAGTCAAACAAGAACTGCAAAAATTTGACATCCCTACACCAAAGGGTTTCATCGTTCCCTATTCCATACCGATACAGATTCCTAACTTATTTCCCTATCCTGCAATTGTTAAATTAAATTCTATTCATGGTTCAGTAGGCTTAAGCAATACAAATATAGTTCATTCTGAAGAAGAACTCCGATCTGTTGTCCAAGCGTTACAAAAAAAGTTTGCCTCCGACATTTTAGTTGAGAAATACATAAAAGGATCGGAGATATCTGCGTTTGTGTTTGATACACCCAAAGGAATTCGAGTAATTATGTCTGAAGATATTCTGAACGGAGGGAGTGATGCATATGCGATTGCCTCGTATGAATTTAGATGGGTTGAAGAAAACCCAGTTATTGAAACACAAATGTATAAAAATAAAAAAATTGAATCGACTATGAAAAATGCCTATATTCGTTTGGGTATGTCTGGATATAGCAAATTTGATGCTCGCGTACAAAATGGAATTCCCTATATTATTGATGTAAATCCAAATCCTGCGTTTGCTCCTCCGGAAAACGACAGTCCGTTTGCAAAAACAGCACAATCACTTTTTTATATACCCTTTAAAACATTACTATCTACGATTATTCACTCTCCATTATCGAAAAAATAATATCTGTGTATTGACAAATCAAAAAAAGTGTTCATAATGGAGCTTATAAAAAAATGAATGAGGATAGAAAAAAAAGAATTCGTAAAAATCGTAACGAACTAGTTGTTTATATCTACAATATTGTTGAGGATGAGTGGTCTTTTATCTCCGCCCTATCAGATAAAGAAGAACAAAAAAATGAGGTTGAAAGTTGTAATAGTTCTGCTGAATCGTACCTTTTTGCAAATGCAGATGAAGAGGAGTTTATTTATGTTTCTCCAAAACGAATTTCATTTGCATTTAAAAAATACTTTCAGGATTTAGTTGGTGCAAAAAAAATTGAAATCATAGTTCCTAAAAAAGCATCTGGTCTTGTGTGTCGAGATTTTTTCAATGATAAAGTATTGTTTAATCGGTTCGTAAAGAAAGCAAGACGGTATAAAAAAGTTACTTTGGTAAGCTATGCATCCTCACCTCAATTTCTCGATTTGAAAGAAAAACTAAAAGAAAAACATATTAATGTGGTAACTCCCGAATCTCCCGAGGTCGACTGTGCATGGACAGTGAATTTTTACGGAAGCAAATCGGGTATTCGCCAACTTGCACAACAGAGTACTGCTCTTGAACCAGATTTTATTATGCCTGAGGGGATTATTTGTGTTGGAAAATTGGACGCTGCCAGAATAGCGGCGAACAGATATATCAAGGATAAAGGAGTTGTGATTAAGACTAATAAAGGAAGCAGCGGTAATGGTGTTCTTATTTTCCGTCAAGGAGACTTGCCGAGCGATTACAAACAGTGTGAAAAAAAAATATATTCTATTTTCAATCAAAATGAGTATTGGGACCGATATCCAATAATAATTGAAGACCTTATCAATGTTAACCTGCACAATGGGAGCAGTTTCCCCAATATTGAATTTAAAATTCATAAAAATGGCAAAATCGAAATGTTGTATTACTGTCTTATGATGGTTACAAAAGAAGGAGTGTTTTACGGAATTGATATGCACGAAGATGTGATAAGTGAGCGGCTTGCAGCTCGTATAGTGGATACCGGTTTTTATATTGCCGAAAGATACGCCGCAGCTGGATATCGCGGACATTTTGATATTGACATGATAGCTACGAAATATGATCAAGTATTTGTGAATGAATCAAACACGCGCAACACGGGAGGAACTGATGTATATAAAATCGCGCTTGAGCTTATTGGCCGCGATTTTATGTCAGACTCATATGTTATCAGTCGAAGTAAATATGATATATCAGGTTTAAAACGACCTTCGTTCATGAGTGTAAAAAATGCTATCCGCCCGATTCTTTATGATAAAAAAACACGTGAGGGTGTTGTGATTAGTTCTGAAAACATCATAAAACAGCGGGAATTTATCTATCTCATTTTTGGAAACACAAAAAAAAGAGCTTATCAAATTGAGGCTGAAATGAAAAAGCTTCTTCATTCAGAACACGCATGACATCACGCACTTCCCTGACACTCTATATTTATAATGGTGTTGAACATGAATGGGGTTTTATCACTTCATTAAAAACAAAGGGAAAAAAGGTGGCGGCAATTCGTTCATCGGAAAATCTTGCGGACACCTATTTATTTGCCAATCCGGATACATCGTGTATTTTTATCTCGCCGCTCCCAATAGATCCAGCATTCGTTCGATATGCCGAGCGGTTACTTGATTCGTCGTTTACCGTTATTGTGCCTCCCAATAAAACACACCTCCTTTCTCACAATCTTGCACAGAGCGCAAATTGTATCGAGCAGATATGCAAAGAGGCAAAACGATTTGGGAATCGAGTAATACTTAAATCATATTCCTCTACTCTCGGCATACACGAAGTTGCAGACGCATTAAGAAAAAAAAAGATACAGGTCTCTCTTCCTGAAACTACCTCAAAAAAATCACTATCAACTGTGCATTATTTTGGTTCAAAATCGGGTTTTCGAAAAGAATTTAATACGCATATGCCAAAAGGATATGTGTGCACTTCACCTGCGGAAGCTGTGAAAAGAGCTGAAGAACTGTATGCAAAATGTGCCGGGGTTGTATGTAAAACCGATCGCGGATGCGCCGGTGAAGGAGTATTAATTCTGCGGAAGAAAAAAAAGATACCTTCAATCACAACAGAGATGCAATCTATTTTTAAAAGTCAGCCCTATTGGAAAAAGTTTCCCATTGTTGTTGAGGAGTATATTCCTCCTGCAATGCATAGTTGCCCGTTCCCCAGTATTGAGGGATTTATCGATAAAAGAGGAAAGCTTTCGCTCCCCTATTACTGCAATATGATAGTCACACCGAAGGGTGAGTTTTTTGGAGTCGAAATTCATAAAACAGTACTATCAAATCCTCTCGCACGTAAATTAATTGCCATTTCAAAATCTATTGGCAATGTGTATGCAAAAAAAGGATATCGTGGTACTTTTGATATCGATTTTCTCCATGATGGAAAAAAGCTATACCCAAACGAATCTAACATGCGAACAAACGGCGGAACCGATACATATGTTACGGCTCGAAAATTAATTGGGAAGCATTTTTTTACAAACCGCTATGTGTTGAGTAACTACTTTTGTATTTCAAAAGACCAGCGACTAACGTTTGAAAAACTACTCCGAAGCATAGATCCATTACTCTTTAATCCGCGTCACAAAACAGGGGTTGTTATCAGTTCTGCCTTAGCACTTAAGCAGCATGGTATTTCTTTTATGGTAATCGCTCCAACTCGTAATGAAGCTATGAAAATACAAAAAAAATTAATATTGACAATTTAAAAAAATAAGGAATAATGTTTCAATACCCATGAGTATTACCGAAGAACTTTCAGAAGATAAACCTCCAAGTATTCCATCACACTTGATAATTTCCTATACACAATTTATTTACTAATTAATGTAATGATGTTTATGTCAAATACGTATAAAACTATTTATATCTCAAATATCCTTGAGGGTTATTACAAAAGCTATCTCGATCTCCCAAAGAAAAAGAGGGATTATTGGATACAGTATGATACGCTTGACAGTAACAGAGCGTGGATGTACGGCGATGACAACAAGGTTGTTGTAACTCCTACTCCAATTCTGCCTACGCATTTTTCATCAATGAAACACCTGTTGGGATGGCGAAGTGTGATTAATATATCGCCCTCACGACCAGGCTATTCCATATCTGAGGACGCCTATAAAAATTCGTTTCTTAAAAATAACATTGTCGAAATAATCAATCAAAATCCGGGTATAGCCCTTATTCCCTACCGACTAACATCTCAATTCCATAAACTCATTCATTTTCTCAATACAAAAAATCTCAACTTTACTACTCCTGAGACAATACCTCAAGATAAACAATTTGTTCTTGCCTATTTCAATACAAAACGCGGATTCCGCCACTTATGGCATATGTCTGGAGCTGATAGTTCCACATATATTAAGATTCCAGAGGGATTTATCGCCGAAGATAAACAAGAAACTATCGAAGCTGCATGGTGGTTTACAACACATAACAAGTCATTTGTCATAAAATATAACAAGGGAACTCAGGGCATAGGAGTCCTCATGATTGATCGGGCAACTCTTCCGAGAAACAGGGAAAATTTTAATACCCATGTAAAAAAGCTCCTATCAGACAAAATTTGGCGAAGCTCAGCAATCGTTATTGAAGAGGCTATTCCTATTACGATTGGCAGCGAAAGTGTTTCACCAAGTATTGAAATGTATGTATCGCCTGATGGCACTGTCAATAAATACTACGCATGTGACCAGGTTCTTGCGGAAGATAAAAAAACATTTCTAGGGATATATACGTATCCAGAGCTTTACAAAGACTCAAATATTAAACATGCATTTAAAGCTGGCTTAAAATTCGGACGGCAACTGGCTCGTTATGGGTATCGCGGAGTATATGATATTGACCTCATACGGAGTAAGCAAAATAATATGTATGTTGTTGAGTCGAATATGCGAAGAACAGGTGGCACCCATCTTCATGAATTTTGCTTAGCGCTATTGGGGAGTAGATATGCAGAGCGATATCACGCTCTAATTGAAGATTTGATACTTCGCCCAAATCACGGGTTAACATACGACTCATGCAAAGAATTATTTCGAGATGAACTATATCAAGACGATCAAAAAAAAGGCATCATATTTTCAAATCCGGACATGTTGAACGTAAACATTCTTGCGGTTGTAGTTATTGCGCAGAACAAGAATGATTTAAATGAATTGCGGACTTCTCTCACTCGCAAGCTTAAACACGTTGTTCAATAGGGGTTTATTTGCTATAATTTCACGATATAGCTTCATAGCTTGTCTGGGCGCGTAGTTTAATGGTAAAACAGTTCTCTGATAAAGAACAGAGCGATAGTCCGATTCTATCCGCGCCCACATTAGAACCTGTTAGCGAGCTTGTGAGCTTACAGGTTCTTTGCCCTGCCTAAGTCGCGACGAATGAGGGTTCGCTTTATTTTGGCCGCTTAGCTCAATGGTAGAGCGCTTCGTTTACATCGAAGATGTTGGGGGTTCAAATCCCTCAGCGGCCACCACTTCCTATTTTCCTTTACTAACAATCCTCATGGGGTTCCCCGATTCATTTCATTCATCGGGACTAACTTGCTCTATTCTTCACCTTCGACAAGCTCAGGTTCAGAAAGTGCGAGTTGAGCAAATCCCTCAGCGGCCACACTCCACTTGCGTCTTTTACTCTAATCTCTCATAATGAATAGAAGCCTATGCAAAAGAATGTTTATTTATTTGTACAAAAACAGATCCGTATCCGAATAGCACAGATAAAGTCGCTTTTTCGGTTTCTCCCCTATTTTTTCTCAGTAACAACACTCATTCGAACCTTTTTTTATCCTTGGAAATTAATCGTAACTAAAAAAGAAACTCTAGGTTTTTCTTTTTCTGAATGGATAAACCGGACCTCGCTTAATCTTATGTCCAGTACGATCGGGGCGATCATGAGGTTGTCCATGATTTCATTTTTTATACTGTTTGAAATTCTTCTGATTGTTTTACTACCCTTGCTTGCCATCGTATATGGCGTGATAATTTTACCCATTGAGATTGGTATATATTATTCTCAACCGACACCGGAAGAACTATATATTCAAAGGAAAGATCAGTTTATTAAAACACACTGCCTCGCTCCCAACGAAAACTCTGAGTCAGTTGAGAAGTGGTTTGATTTACTCCAAAAGCGGAATAATAAAGGATTATTTTCCTACCCTCCCCTTGCTCGTGATTGGGCATACGGATACACACCGACACTCGATGAATATGTTGAGGATTTAACCGGTCCCACATATCAGTCAATAACGCGCCATGTAGTAGGTCGCACAAAAGAACTTGCTCAATTGCAGCATGTCTTAGGTAAGTCGCTAGAAGCTAACGCAGTCGTAGTGGGCGAAGAAGGAGTGGGCAAACATACTGTCGTAGACGCACTTGCACGTATGATCTACGATGGGTCGTGCCAGACAGAACTTGCATATAAACGGGTGCTCAAGTTGAATATGGAGAAAATTCTCAACAAATACACCGATCTGCAACAACGGGAAGCTTTTTTTGAAACCCTGCTTTTAGAAGCTCAAGAAGCTAAAAGCATAGTAATCGTTATCGAAAACTTGGAACGCTATGCATCGTTTGGAGAGGGTCATATCGACCTTTCTCCCATTATCGAACGCTTTGCCAAACTGTCGACCATACAGTTTATCGGTATCACATCTCCATTTTTATACCAGCGCTTCCTTTTTCCGAATGAAAAAATGCAACGATTATTTACAAAAATTGATGTGCCGGAAATCTCAAAATCAGAAGCAGAAGAGGTAATACTCTTTGCGGTGCCTACCTTTGAATATCGGTTTGGCACAACAATCCCGTATGAAACCGCACGTGCAGTAGTTGCCAAAAGTGAGTTTTATATCACACATATACCGTTTCCAGAAAAAGCACTCGCACTCTTGGATGAAGTCTGTGCGGAACTTCCCAACTCAACCATTCTTCCAGAACATATAGACAATGCGCTTGCGAAAAAAACACATATCCCAACCACACTTACTGATGAACTAAAATCAAAACTGCTAAAGCTTGAGGTAATGATGTCGGAGCGAGTTCTGTTTCAAGAAAAAGCCATTCATGCGTTATCGGCCGCAATACGAAGATCTTTTATTCTGCTTGGTAAACGAAAAAAACCGCTAGCAACGTCTCTCTTTCTTGGTCCTACCGGGGTTGGAAAAACCGAAACTGCCAAAGCGCTGTCAGATATTTTTTTCGGCTCACTAAAGTATCTCATTCGATTTGATATGTCTTTATATCAATCAAAAAACGATATCCGAACACTCATAGGTTCTATAGAATCAGGCCAGCCAGGACTTCTTGCCAAGGCACTGCGTGAGCAACCGTATGCTGTACTTCTCCTGGATGAACTTGAAAAAGCACATCCCGACCTTATAAATATATTTCTTACTATAATTGATGAGGGATACTTTACTGATGGATATGGAAAACGGGTTGACTGTAAAAATCTCATAATTGTGGCTACAAGTAATGCCGGATCCGACTATATATTAAAACAGCAACAGATTATGGATAAACTTTCTTCTGTTGCATTGCAACAACCCAAATCGGAACCAACCGATCTACAAATCGTTAATTACCTCATTCAAAATCATATCTTTTCACCTGAGTTTTTAAACCGTTTTGACGGTGTTATTGTATATCAGCCGATTGATGAGACATCAGCCCTTGCCATTGGCAAAAAAACAATTCAGTCAATTCAACAGATGATTTATTCGCTCTACCGAATTAACCTGACTGTCTCGGATAAGACTCTCATTGCGATGATTCAAAACGGATACAACAAAACATTTGGCGCACGTAATCTGGAACGCTCACTTACCCAACAAGTTGAGGACAAAATTGCAGAGTTACTCCTGCAAAACAAGGTGTCAGAGGGCCAATCGATATCGCTGTAATTCTCATAGAATTTAGTTGATGCTTGATGTATGATTAATGGCGTCACATGAAAATTTACTTTACGGCTTCCACCTCAGGAAACGGCGATTTAGTTCCTCAGTATAAGACGATTATTCACCACATCAAAAATCATGACATTCTGCTCGTTTCTGGTGATCAGATTGCTTCCCCTCATCTTCTTGAGGAAGATAAAAAGCTTAGTTCCCAGCAAATTTTTGAACGTCAGAAAAAACGAATCGAGTCCTCTGATTTGGTTATTGCCGAAGCATCAAAACCATCCCATGGTGTAGGCGGCGAGATCGTATATGCCCTATCGCTCAATAAACCGGTTCTCATCCTTATTGATACACGCTATGAAGATCACATTTCGCCCATGCTTGTAGGTAACCCTTCAGATAATCTCTTTATAGAATATTATGACTCCGACAATATTCGACTCAAAGTAAACGATTTTATTACCCATATAAGTAAATCAATCGGGAGAAAAGGTAAATTAATTGTTGTCGATGGCGCAGATGGGTCGGGCAAAACAACTCAAGCAAAGCTACTTGTAGAATATGTAAAAAACAATAAGATTCCGGTTAAATATGTAGACTTTCCTCAATATAAGCGTAGTTTTCATGGAAAAACGGTGGGTAAATTTCTTAAGGGAGAGTTTGGTAGCATAAACGAAGTTTCCCCTTACCTTGCATCACTTGCATATGCACTAGACCGAGCTTCTGTTAAACGAGAGATGGATGAATTTTTGGCGCAAGGCGGTGTAATTATTGCCAATCGTTATGCAACCTCCAGTATGGCTCATCAAGCCGCAAAATTTAATATAGAAAAAGAACGTACCGATTTTCTAAAATGGATTTATGAACTTGAATATAAAGTACATAAAATACCAAAAGAAAACATAGTTATTTATCTCCACGTCCCCCATCTTGTTGCATTGGATCTTGCAAAAAAGAGAGCAGAGCAAAAAGGAACTCAGCTTGACATTGCAGAATCGAATACCGATCATCAAAAACGGTCAGAAGAGATGTATCTGCAACTTGCGAAAAAATTCCGTCATTGGAAAGTTATTAAGTGTGCACCAAATGAAAAACTTCTCAGCCGTGAATCCATATTTGAACAGGTCCTTAACTACGTAAAACCATACCTACGCTAAAATCACGTCCTAAACATATTTATCCGTTCGTGGAGTTGTTTTGTTTTGTGTGATGCCGCCTGCGCAAAATCATCACCAGACGAAGAAAATAAAATCTCTCGAGATGAGTTGATTAGCATTCCTGTATTATTACTGTTGCGACCTACCTGCATAATTTTTTCCAAATCTCCTCCTTGTGTCCCAATACCAGGAACTAAAAGGTGCATATCACCCACTAATTTTCGTACTTTTTGTAATTCTTCCGGATATGTTGCGCCGACTACCAACATGCAGTTACCGTTTGTATTCCAATTCGTAGCCACCTGTTGAGCAACATGCAGATATAGTGGAGTTCCTTTAAGGCTCATATTTTGAAACTCATCCGATCCGGGGTTTGAGGTCTTACACAAAATAATTGACACTTTATCTTTGCGGTTTAAAAAAGGAAGGAGAGCTTCCCTGCCTAAATAGGGGTGAAGCGTAATAGCATCAAAACCAAGGTGGTCAAATACAAACTCAACATAACCCTTATTTGTATTTCCAATATCAGCTCGTTTTGCATCACAAATGGTAAAAATGTCTGGAAAATTTCCACGGAGGTAATCCATTGTCATCTTCAATTCATGAATCCCCTCCTCACCTCTCGCCTCATAGAACGCTATATTGGGTTTATATGCACACACATACTTGTGTGTCGCATCAATAATGACCTTGTTGAAAGCAAGCTGAGGATGAGTATGTGATAAGACTGAGCGTGGTAGTTTGTCTCTATCTGAGTCAAGTCCAACGCATACAAGCGAATTTTGTTTTATCATTACCTCTTCCAGTTTTGGGATACCTGACGCTGCCATATCTAATTATTTGAATATTTAGATATAAACTTTTTTCCGTGCCCAACTTTTGTGTTTACCGGCACATGATTTTTACAGAGTTCACATTCTGCTGGACTTGAAAAGCTCGCAGGAAATTCCCCAAGCGAATAAAATGGAACTCCCATCATACTTGAATTTACAAGATGAGGATTTCGATTTATCATGACACATACTCCCACAACCGTACCTCCCGCTTTTTTTACAGAATCAACAGTTTTTTTTACTGATATCCCAGTATTCGTCAAATCTTCAAGAACAAGTACTTTTTTTCCCTTGAGCAATGAGTCATAACCTCTTTTAAATATGAGGTCGGTTTCTGACGCGCCAACATTTGAGCCTTTTGCCTTTTCTGCATAAACACTAAGAATTTCTTTTTTCTTCAATTTAGAAAGGTGATATGCTGTCCATGTACCTAAGATTGTACCTCCAATTGCAGGCGCAACGACAACATCTATAGCTTTATTTTTCATTTTCTCGGCAATCATTTTTCCCACCTGTGCAGTTTCTTTTGTATGTAGATAGAGATAATCTTTGTTAATATATACACTCCCATGATTTCCAGACGTATATACAAAGTGATCATTTGTCAGTATTGCTCCGACTTTTCGTAACAATTTTATTACCATTAGTTCTGTATTTGCTTTCTTCATTGCTTGATAAGAAAATGATTTTTGATTTCAATACCCAAAAGTGGATTCCACATAGCACCTGTTGCCGACATTACTACGTCTGCCCCTGCATCTTTATATACGGTAAAATCTGCAACATTCATAACGCCCCCCACGCCAACAATAGAGTAGGTGTACATTTTCGTTTTTCTTAGATGATTAAGTCGACGTACCATATCTAAACCTGCCCATTGTATAGGCGCTCCGCATACTCCACTTCTTAGTCTCCCCTCACCGGGAAGCGCCTGATTTCCGGTTTTATCTACTATGGTTGCAGGTATAGTGTTTATCGCCGCAATCGCCTGAACAAAAGGTGCAACATCTGCTACGAATGACTCCAGGTATTTCTGTTCCATAAACGCACATTTGATAATAAGGTGAATGTTCCCCAGCTCCTCTTTTACTGCATTTAAAACCCGTACTGTTCGTTCTTTGTCAAGACAGAGTATGTGTGCCGTACCCTCATTGGGACAGCTTAAATTTGCCTCGACAACTTTTACGCCTGTTTCTCTCATGAGTCGTGCTGTAACTACCCAATCGGCTATGTAGGCATCAATACCCTTGCCGCCAGTTCCTTGGAAACTACCAACAACAAGTTGTCCTGGATACGTTGTACGAACTAGATCGGATATTTCTTTTTGCCAAATATCTGGAGACATTGATGGCACACCAAACGAATTGGTTATCCCTAGCGGTGATGTGTAATGTGAGTCGGCAACTAGCGGTTTCTGTGACGCATGGCTTAGCGTTAAGTCACCCGGCACATGGACAGCGAGTACGTTTGGCGCTGGATGACAGGGATACTCTCTACTTCGTACAGTCTTATAAACTGGAATATCAAAACTTTTTTGTAAGGCGGCTCGCACATACTTCGCATTGAGTAAAGGACCTGCTGGAATACCAAATGGACTATCCACTTCTTGACCGAGGAAGTGGACTCGTTTATGCACATTAAAAGTCTCAACTTTTCCATCTGCAAAAAAACCAAACGGACCGTTTTCGTAATTTTCTTCATAGGATAGGTTGGGATTGTAAAACGGTATCTGTGACATATTTTTTTATTCAATTCGTAATACTTTGCCTTTCATTCTCCATCCTTCAAATGGAGTCCACTTACATTTGCTCTTCATGGTTCTACCTTCAATTATATATTCCGTCTCTGTATCAATAATGACCTGTTGTTTTGATGGGGGCAGTTTGAGTATTTCGCGCGGGCGGTCATAGCACAGTCGAATAATGTCTTGTAATGTTAACTTTTTATTGTTAAACGCAGTAAGAAGGAGTGGTAACGTGGTTTCAAGACCGGGAACTCCATAAGGAGGATTATCTGACATCTTTTCCTCAATGGTATGTGGTGCATGGTCTGATTCGATTACATCGATATCTTTAATATGCTCCCAAAAAAAGTCCACATCTTGTTGAGGCGCGAGGGGCGGTTTCATTTGCGCATTCGGACCAATTCTATGAAAATCAATATCGGTAAGAAATAAGTGGTGTGGGGTTATCCCGCAGGTAACGGGTACACCCTCTTTTTTTGCCTTGATAATTTGTGAAAGAACATTTTTTGAATGAACATGACAAATATGAGTAGGTTTTCTTGTCTTCTTTGCAATTGCAAGTAAGGTACTGATATGGTCGTCTTCGCAATGTGCCAAAATTGGTCCTCCGTTCCACTCGTTATAAATATCTGCAAGATATGATGGATTAAGTATGTATCCTCCAGTCGTATGATCAAGATATATTTTGAGTCCTACAACTTCATTATATACTTTTTTGAATTCATCAAGATTATTTCCAACAGTTCCAAAATAGAACAATAAATCACATTTCTTCTTTAGCTCCGCAATTTTCTTCTTTTCCATTAAAGCATCATAGGAAAAAATAGGTTTTTTGTTATTTGGCATGTCACATATTGTTGTAAAACCTCCAGCAAGAGCTGCGCGTGTGCCAGTTTCAAAATCTTCTTTTTCTGTTTGTCCCGGATCGCGTAAATGCACGTGTATGTCAATAAGTCCTGGAAGTTTGATGATATTCATAACCTATTAAGATACTCTCCCCAACTTTTAATGTGAAGCTTCTCATGGGGGTATTTTTCAATAGCCCGAATGAAATATCGGGCGGTACGAAGGTCTGTAAATAGAGGTATATTGTTATCAATTGCAGCCCGACGTATGCGATACCCGTCACTTACTTGTTTGTGAAATTTACTTTCCCCTTCTGTAAAGGGCTCACTTATATTAATAACAAGAGAAACTTTCTTTGCTGCAATAATATCAACAACACTTAATTTTTGTTTTTCATATACCTTATGGACATGATTTGATGTAATTCCTTTTCGTGTTAAAAATGCATGTGTTTTTTCGGTGGCATACAGTGTGAACCCAAGGTTATTAAGCCGCCAAATCGAGTTAAGTAGTCTCTCTTTTTGCACTTCACCACCAATACTAACAAGTGCTGATTTTCCCTTTACTTGAACGCCTGTGGCGTACACTGCTTTTAAATAGGCTTCCTCTGCGGTCTCTCCAAAACATGCAACCTCACCTGTTGATGCCATTTCAACGCGAAGCACCGGGTCAGCTCCTTCGAGTCGGGCAAATGAAAATTGCGGCGCTTTGACAACGACATACTCGGGTCGTGGTGTTTCCATTTTTTTTGCTTTACCATACAGACTTTGTGCAAGAAATTCTGCATAATTTACGCCGCTTGCTTTTGAGATAAAAGGAAATGTTCGTGAAGCGCGTATGTTCATTTCAATCACAAACACATCATTTTCTTTCGCAAGGAACTGGATATTAAATGGCCCAGTCACCTGCGTTTCTTTCACCAGCTCTTCTGCGATCTTAACCATTTTACGTTCCGTCTGCATATATATTTCTTGTGCCGGATACACTACGGTTGCATCCCCTGAATGAACACCTGCGTGTTCTATATGTTCAGATATTGCATAGGTAATTATTTCACCGTTTTGCGCAACACCATCAAACTCGATTTCTTTTGCATCTGTTATAAACCGTGAAACGGTAACCGGATAATCTTTATTAAGGTGCGCTGCTTTTGTGATAAACGTTGTTAGTTCGTGTTCGGTATGACAAACCGCCATAGCACTTCCAGACAACACATACGATGGCCTAACCAGAACAGGAAATCCTACTTTTTTAACAAATTTGTTAAGCGCTCCGATACTGGTAAAACTATTCCAAGCTGGCTGACAAATGTGAAGGGAGTCTAGTATTGCGGAAAAGCGGCTTCGGTTTTCTGCCTTATCAATATTATGTGGGGATGTACCCAACACAGAAACTCCGTATGCATGGAGACTTCGCGCAAGTGAGTTGGGAGTTTGCCCACCCACTGAGAGAACAATGCCACCACCTTGTTCAAAGTCATAAATATCCGCTACACGTTCAAAGGTAAGTTCTTCAAAATATAATCGGTCAGACATATCGTAATCTGTCGACACCGTTTCTGGATTACAGTTTACAATTATCGATTTTTTTCCTTGCTTTTGAATATGGCGTGCAGTTGTAACGCATGTCCAATCAAACTCCACCGATGACCCAA
Organism: uncultured Gammaproteobacteria bacterium; assembly: GCA_964562055.1. Lineage (GTDB taxonomy): Bacteria > Patescibacteriota > Microgenomatia > UBA1406 > GWC2-37-13 > JAKBEU01. The sequence continues at coordinate 1,919 of CAZLSE010000034.1, read as the reverse complement.
TGTGATAGGGACCTGATCCTAATATTAGTGTTCCTATTTTTCCAAGCGGTTCAACATCGCTATGTGACCCCCCATATGTCATATATAAATAATTCGTACGAGCAGGAACCTCCCCTGCGAGAGTATCTATCTGAAAAACCGATGGTGCAATTCCCCATTTTTTCCGTTGTTTTCGAATATCAAGTTCTGTGTTGTTGGTGCATTGTGCAAGTGTCATATCGCTGAAACCAAGCTGTTTTGCATGGAGTAATGCATCACGATTAAAATCAGTATGCGTTCTAAAGTGATCCTCGCATACAACAATTCTTCGTATACCTTCTAAAAACCATGGATGAATTCCTGACAGTGAGTGAATTTTACTTACTGATATTCCTTTTTTAAGTGCTATTGCTAACGCAAACAGTCGCTTTGGAGTAGGATGCTTAATAATTTTTAAGGCTTCATTAAGCTCCATATCGTTATATCGCGAATGAGTGATGCCATATGCACCTATGTCCAACATGCGCACTGCTTTTTGAAGCGCTTCCTCAAAGGTCCGTCCAATCGCCATAACCTCACCTACCGACTTCATGCTGCTACCCAATCGCTCTTCAGCACCTTTAAATTTCTCAAGATCCCAGCGCGGAATTTTTACCACAATATAGTCAAGGGCTGGCTCAAAACATGATTGAGTAACTTGTGTAACTTGGTTTTTCACATCATTGAGACGTTTCCCAAGTACGAGCTGTGCCGCTAGGTACGCTAGTGGATATCCAACCGCCTTTGAGGCAAGCGCAGATGAACGCGATAAGCGTGCATTAAGCTCGATAACGTAGTACTCCACTCTTCCATTTTTTGGATTAGGATTGAGCGCAAATTGCACATTACACTCTCCCACAATCTTAAGACTTCGCGCAATCGCGATTGCTGCAGAGCGTAGTGTATGATATTCGGTATTATTTAATGTTTGACTTGGAGCAACTACAATCGACTCGCCAGTATGAATGCCCATCGGATCCACATTTTCCATGTTGCAAACCGCAATACAATTATCAGCAACGTCTCGTACAATTTCATACTCCAGTTCTTTAAAGTGATACAGATACTTTTCAACAAGTACCTGAGGTGCAAATACGAGTGCATCTGTGGCTCGTTTGGTAAGTTCCTCTTTATTTTTCGCAATCCCCGATTTTTGGCCACCAAGTGTATATGCCGCACGCACCATAACCGGATATCCTATCTCCTCACCTATTGTCACAGCTTCCGCAACAGTTGTAGCTGTTTTACTAGGTGCAACGGGTTGACCAATTGATGCTAAGTGTTCTGCAAACTTTTTACGGTCCTCTGATAGGATTATCGACTCAACTGGAGTTCCGACAACTGCTACGCGATATTTAGACAATATCTTTTTTTTATAGAGTTCGACCCCACAATTAAGAGCAGTCTGTCCTCCAAACGATAGTAAAATTCCATCGGGCTTCTCTTTTTTTATCACTTCCTCAACAAAATACGGGGTGACGGGTAAAAAATATACCTTGTCCGCAAAATCCTCTGATGTTTGAATAGTTGCAATATTAGGGTTTATAAGTACGGTCTTAATGCCGTTTTCTTTCAGCGCTTTTATTGCTTGTGAACCAGAGTAGTCAAACTCACCTGCTTCTCCAATTTTGAGCGCACCGGATCCTAAAATAAGTAACTTTTTCATATTTTCGAAATAAAAAAATCAAATAACCAAGTCGTATCCGTTGGTCCTGGCGCTGCCTCAGGATGAAACTGAACAGACATAAATGGCATTTTCTTATGTATTATTCCTTCATTCGTCCTATCGTTGCTGTTTACAAACCATTCCTTAAACCCTTCAGGTATTTTCCCGATAGCAAAACCATGATTTTGAGTCGTTATATAACACTTATTGGTCCCTACTTCGGCACATGGTTGAT
>CAZLSE010000033.1:12109-18150 GCA_964562055.1 uncultured Gammaproteobacteria bacterium | reverse complement strand
ATATGGTATCTTTTTCAAGGCGGCAGATCTAATTTTTTTTCCTAATGTCATAGCTTGAACATTTACTTCCGTACGTATTCCTGCATTTTTTAATTTATTACAAAGTTCGAGTGCCTTAGGTATATGTGAATCATTTACCGGCAAAAGTTCAACTTGAACTGGTGAGAGCCAAACAGGAAAATTGCCTGCATAATGCTCTAATAAAAATGCCAAAAAACGCTCATGAACGGACAATGGCGCTCTATGAATGACAAACACATCATTATTCTGCTTACCTGATTCATCGATATATGTTAAGTTGAATCTTTTTTTTGCGGCGAAATCGAGCTGAATGGTAGACATTGTCTCTTCTTTACCCAATGCGGATTTAAACTGAACGTCTACTTTAGGACCATAAAAAGCCGCTTCGTTATCCGCTTCTTTAAACGGCACATTCATCTCTTGGAGCACTTCACGAAGTACTTGTTCTGAAAACTTCCAGTTTTCAGGTTCATCAATATACTTTTCTTTATTTGATGGATCCCATTTTGAAAGGCGAAACCAATAATCCTTTAAACCAAATATTTCAAAATACTGCATTGTTAAACGCAAAACACCTGCGAACTCTTCTTTTATTTGAGATTTTGTACAGTACATATGCGCGTCGTTCATTGCCATCGCTCTTACTCTCAAAAGACCTGACAATGTACCTGAGAGTTCATTTCGATAGCACATACCGTACTCGGCAAGACGTACTGGCATTTCACGATAACTTCGAATTCCATGTAGGAAGATTCTATGGTGATGTGGACAGTTCATGGCTTTTACGTAATAGGTGCCATCGTCCATAACCATAGGCGGATACATGCTGTCTTTATAGTAAGGTAAATGCCCCGAAGTAAGAAAAAGTTCTTCTTTTGCTATATGTGGCGTTACTACACGCAGATATCCTGCTTCTTCCTCCATTTTCTTTGCAAGATTTTCTATTAGATCTCTTACAATCGTACCTTTGGGTAGCCACATAACCAGCCCCTTACCCACAACGTCATCGATAAAAAATAGATCAAGATCTTTACCAAGTTTTCGGTGATCTCTTTTTTTTGCTTCTTTAAGCATGTGAAGATACGCATCAAGATCTTCTTTTGTGGAAAAACATGTACCGTATATTCGGGTAAGCATTTTATTTTTTTCACTCCCTCTCCAGTATGCCCCCGCAACAGACAAAAGTTTAAAAAACTTTATTTCTTTATCTGGATGTTCGCAATGACCCCCTTTGCATAAATCCGTATACTCTCCAGAAGTATAAAAGCTTACCTTTTTTTTACCACCTTCCGTAAATTCATCGATTAACTCATGTTTATATTCATTACCCGGATATATTTTTTTTGCTTCTTCAGCACTATGCTCTGATCGATCAAATGATTTCCAGGATTTAATGAGCCTTCTCATTTTTTGTTCAATTTTTGGAAAATCCTCTTCTGACACTTTATGATTACCAAAATCAAAGTCGTAATAGAACCCATTTTCAATAGCCGGGCCAATTGTTCGTTTTGCATCAGGCCAAATATTCATAACCGCCGCAGCGAGAAGGTGAGCGCACGAGTGTCTGAGTGCATCTAAATTTGTATGTTCCATATGTGTTTATCATACCGTAATTAGTAAAAAATCGGAAGTCAAAAAAAATCCCCCGTTTGGGCGGGGGTGTTTGACCATTACACACCCACCCTTCAGGGGTTTGTAGTTGTGATAATTCTGTAATTATGCTTAAATTTCATATCAACCATCTCTATAACATCAGTAACTTTTCAAGTATACACCTTTATTTTTTTGTGGACCCGACAGGACTTGAACCTGTGACCTTTTCAATGTCAATGAAACGCTCTAGCCAACTGAGCTACGAGTCCTATTAACACTTTGACTTTAGCACAAGCGGACAAAATGGCGCGACGGACGGGACTTGAACCCGCAACCTTCGCCGTGACAGGGCGACGCTCTAACCAGTTGAGCTACCGCCGCTTGTGGCCAAGTTAGTTTTTAATTGTAACACGTATGATATCGCCTGGCAAGGCATCTTGATTAACTATAAGATCAATATTATTATGCGTTCGTACCCGTAGTCCGTTTACTGTTTTGGCAATAACCAAGGCAGAGGCTTTTTTACCATGCAGTTTTGTTACAAACTGGTTATATTTCTGTTCACTGAGTTTACGAAGTATGGCCGATCGGGATTTTTTTTCGGTTTGAGTTGGTTCTATCATGCGTTTTTTCATGTAGTATGCCGAAGTATGCATTCTATTTGAGAACGGAAATACATGAAAACGAGAAATTGGGCTATTTTGCAGTGTATTTCTTGTTTCTTCAAATAATTCATTTGTTTCATTAAGATAACCAACAATAATATCGGTAGCAATTAAGGCATCGTTTCGAATTAATTGAATTGCGTTTAATCGAGTAAGTATGTCGGCGAGTGAATATTCCCTTCGCATAAAATCCAGCATTGTTTGAGATCCAGATTGTAATGGAACATGAAAAAAATGCACAAACCGTTCTTCGTGTGATAACTCGGTTTTATAATAACTGATAAACTCATCAGTTAAACTCCACGGATGAATTGACCCAAAGCCGAGTCGTTGAATCTCTGTTTCCTGAAGGACGCGTTCGATTAATGTTACTAAAGTTTCATTTGTATCTTTTCCAAATGATTCAGTATTTATCGCACTCAAAATCACTTCTGAAGGAGTTGGTGTAAACGAATTGATGTATTTGACGATATCTGAAATGGTTTGAGATTGTGGATAGCCTCTTAAATACGGAACAATACAGTAATTGCAAAAACGATGACACCCATCCTGTATCTTAACCAATAAACGATTAGATTGTCTAAATTTATCACCAATTGGAGATTGGTTTGTGTTTATTTTCACATCATTATTTTGGACATTTTCTTCTGTCAATAGTTTAGCTAAACCATGTTTTTTATTGTTGGGGATAACAATATCCGCAATCTGAGTATTATTTTTTTGTTTATCCCAATATGTTGCGCTGCAACCCGTAATAACCACTTGTGTATTTGGATATCTTTTTTTAAGGCTATACATAAGCTGTTTAGCCTCACGCTCCGCTTTTCCAGTAATCGCGCATGTATTGATTATTGAGAATGACGGGTTGTTCAGATCTACCGTAAATCCAGCCTTGAATAATTCATTATCAAATCGAATTCGTTCAGCCTCGTTTACTCTACAGCCAAATACGAAGCTTTGAAATGTCTTTTTCATACAAGTCTATTGTACGATATAACTTATATTAATTACTATGATAGCGCAAATTACTTGACATATATACATATTTGTGCTAAACTTCCCACTAGATCCTAAGGTTTCTCTACCAGCTAGAAAAGCTTTAGGATTTTTTTTATGGAAAAAAGATTTATTATGGTCCTTTTTCTAACACTCATAATTAGTCTTCTGGCAGCCTTGCCTGTTCGGGCGCAGCTTATCGCCGGTTCTTCTGCTGAGGTTACGAAAATTAACACCATCAGTTCATCCAGAAAACAGCCTAGTGACATTGTAATCAAGCGCAAGGCACTGTACGAAACACTAAAGCGGTATGATTCTCCTCTCATAAACGAGGTAGACAGCTTTATTGAAGCATGTATGACATACAATCTTGACTGTTATCTTTTACCCTCCATAACTGGTGTTGAGTCTACATTCGGCAAATATCTCCTTCCAGGTACGCATAACCCGTTTGGTTGGGGACGTGGTCTAATTCAATTTGATTCCTATCATGATGCAATCATGGCTGTAGGTAAAGGACTTCGTGAAAACTACCTGAATAAAGGCGCAACTACAATTGAAGAAATTGGTGCAATTTACTGTGAAGGTAATACGTGGGCTGGTAAAGTGCAGTATTTTAATAAAAAATTCAGATCTGAAGAGGATAAACAGTTGTATTTCATGCATGATCCTGTACAATTGTGAACATGGCTACCCACACACTCAAAAAACAACCTAAATCTACTGTAGAATTATTAGTAAAAGTACCATGGACAGAGATTCAAACAGCTTATAAGGAAGCTTTTGACCATCTTCTTACCACATTCGAATTTCAAGGCTTTCGTAAAGGCAAGGTGCCCCGTGATATAGCGGAAAAGAATATGTCAAAAGACACAGTCTATGGTCAACTTATACGTAAACTTATGCCTACACTCTATGAAGAAATTGTAAAAAAAGAAGGGTTAAAGCCTATTATGAATCCTAAGCTCGAACTTGTAAAAGCAAAAGAAAACGAAGAGTGGGAAATGAAGATAACTCTTGCCGAAAAGCCGGAAGTCAAACTAAAAAACTACAAAAAAGTTGTACAAGAAGCTAAAAAAAAGGCTGCCGAGCCTGAAATTTGGGTTCCAGGAAAAGAGGAGAAAAAACCAGAGCAGACTGAACAGCAAAAAAAAGAAAAAAATCTTACTGTCAGCCTCGAAGCATTATTAAAAGAGGTTGAGTGTGAAATTCCTCCTCTTCTTATTGCAGAAGAGCTAGAACGCAGATTGGCTCAAATTGTAGATGATGTGCAGAAAATTGGTCTTACTGTTGATAAATATCTACAAACACGAAATATGACCATGGAAGCCCTTAAGGAGCGTTATACTAAAGAAATTACCGATACGTACCGCTTAGAGTTTATCCTTCAGGCTATCGCAGATGAAGAAAAACTTGAAGTAACTGAGGCTGACTTAGCCACGTTATTTGGCAATATTAAAGAGGAAAAAGCTAAAAAGGAAGCTGAGGCTAACGCATATTTCTACGCATCGGTGATGCGTAAACAAAAAGCGCTTGACTTTATTATAGGCCTATAATATAATTAGGCATATGTCTCCAAAAAAAGGTGGCAACACCTACGGTAATACAAAATCACTCAATCCCCTCGAATCTATAAAAGATCTTTCTGGTTCTATTGGTGAAGAAACAGTAAACTCACTTCGTGATATGGGAACTGGAGTTATCGATCAACTTCTCGGTTTACAGCACGAAAATGATGAAAACGCTCTGCAAAATGAAAAGTCATTTGAAAAACCAAAAGATCATAAAAAGAAAATTCAGAAAGAAGCAAACCTTTTTAACTATCAAAATCACCACGAAAATGTGATAGTTCGAGAACAAGTAAAACAGCTGATTGAACAAATACGACAGGAAGTTCAGTATATAAAAAAGGCAGATAAATCATTATTGAATGAAGTAAAAGATATTGAAAAGTTTACATTAGAAACAGTATCCGAGAAACCAGGTATTTATCATGTGAAATTTCTTGAAATAGTACTGAGAATATTACGCAGTGTTCGTATGAAGGTGGGAGAGTCAAGAACTTGGTTACAGGCTATGATGTCGAAAAAAAAGAAACGTGGATCATTATTCGCCTCTCGCTCAAAAAAACAAGGGACCGCATATTCTATGTCCCAAGAACTGAGCAACGCTCGTAGCGTTCAGTAACCTCATTCAATTATTTTTAAAAAAGTGTTCACACCAAAAGCCCAGCTTCCGTCGGAAGGAGGAGTATATTTTCGCATAATTGCCTCGGGTGTAGTAAGACCTTTATCTACATAGTAAAGCTTTATTCCTTTACTGATAGTTTCGATGGCTTCTGGATATGAAGAAAATCGAGTCACTTTATTCCCATAGATCCCCCATCCCCAACAATTATGAGAACCTTCATAAATAAATTTACATAAATTTGACTCTTGCATTGCAATGGCGGGCAATAAACGATAGTCGAGACTATATTTGTCAGCTTGAGTAACAAATACGTCAGCATAGTCGTATAATACTGACCCGTATTTTCTAAAAAAATACTTCAGATTAGCCACACGAATATCATTTGTTGAAAATTGAGTCAATAACTCTTTTTCATCGTATTCCTGTTCTGTATTTACTTGCGAAATAAGTTCTAAATCATTCATAACGGCTTGATAGTACAATCGCTGTTTCCCTATGCGGTTTACCTGCAATCCTAAAAGATATGCAACAACAACAAGAAGCATATAAATAACTGATAGGTTACGAACAGTTATG
>CAZLSE010000033.1:0-12099 GCA_964562055.1 uncultured Gammaproteobacteria bacterium | reverse complement strand
AACGAATCAATTTCATCGAAATTATATTTTATAGTAATAGGTTGAAAATGTGGAAGCAGGAAGTGTTTTCCAAAGTTTTTTCTCCCAGGATGGGATTTTGAAACCATGTGAAATAAGAATGGTTCCTTTTTTTAATTCTTTCGTAAACTTAGGGAGAAGCTTTACAATTAGTTCCGGCATAAGAAATACATATATGTACTGTGCACTTGTCAAATCAGTGGCAAATATATTTTTTTTAAGAAATACGATATTAGTAAGTCTTTCCCTTTTTGCATAAAAACGTGAGAGCCAGATAAGTAGCGAATTAACTTCTATTCCTACACCCTTCACTTGATAGTTTTGCACGGCAAATCGTAGTAATCGCCCATCACCACTCCCGAGTTCAAAAAATAGAGAGTCCTTTTTTGGATGTACGACTGAGAGTATTTCAGATAACTTTTTTTTAGATGTTGGCACGTAAGGAGCGCCTTTAAATGCAGAAAAAAGAAGTCCAATTCCGTACACACAAATCCCAAAAAGAATCACAACTTCTAGAAAAAGAAGAGAAAAATATAAAAAGATTTTCATTTGTATAGTATAATATACAATAGGCGCTAGGAGGCTGTATAGTAATGAGAATGCGCTCGTAGCTTAATGGATAGAGCATTGGTCTTCGGAACCAAGGGTTGGGGGTTCAAGTCCCTCCGAGCGCACATAATTTATACGATTTGAAATCCAGGGTTCGTAGCTCAATTGGTAGAGCATCTCCCTCTTAAGGAGGTGGTTGTGGGTTCGAGTCCCACCGAACTCACCCTCTAAAGCCTGAAGTAAAAACTTTGGGCTTTTTTTTGTCCGAAACTCTAAACGTAGCTGACAACAGTTACAAAATGAATAATAGTATAGATTATAACAACAACACGCTCCATAAACAACTTGACGAACTTCGTAATCTTTGGAATATCCATATTGCCGGAATAAAGGCAAAAGATAAGGCAAACGCTCTTATCTACTTCTTAGATAAACACAACATCCTTACACATGAAGATATTGGACGGATAGTTGGCATCTCAAAACAGAGAGTCGGCCGGATAGTACAACAAATTGAAAAAAAGAAAAGGAGGTGGGCATACCTAATGATACACAAAATTGATATGGGAGATAACTTTAAGACCGTTAAAACCTTTGTGTTCGGACTAGCTCTTGGAGCGATTGCAGTCGCATTGACACTAGACAACTGTTTCGGAGCTATGGTTAAAGCATTCCAGCATCCTATGGCTGTTAATGAAATGAATATTCAATTACAAATTTCACAAAAGTAACTATGAATTTTATGTCAGAAGCTAACAAACTGTTTGAGAAGGAAATAAACAGAATATGGGAAGAGGCACGTAAACAGGCACGAAAAAAAAGACAAATAGAGCTTGAGGACAAATGCAATATGCCTCATGGAGTTCTTAATCCTAAAAGAAAGGAGGATGAAATTCTATGAAAAACATACTTTTAAAATTACATGTGATTATGAGTGAGATTAAAAACATCGAAAAGGATAAGAAAAACCTAATGCAAAAATATGAATATACATCTGAGTATGCAATTAAAAGAACAATACAGCCACCACTAAAGAAACATAAGGTGGTATTTTTTCCTACAAAAACAGAAAGTTCTGTAGTGGGACAAGTTACGACTTCTAGAGGGGGGAAGTTGTTTATCACTAAAACAAGTTTAACCTTCACTTTTTACGATGTTGATAGTGGTGAAAGCTTATCGGGAGTTGTTGAGGGTACAGGTTCAGACTCAAACGATAAGGGAATATATAAAGCTCTTACAGGAGCAATCAAATATGCCCTCACTTCAACATTCCTCATTCCAACAGGTGAAGATGCAGAATGAGACAACGATGCATATTCGGTTAATGACAACAAAGCAAAGGCTGATCCAACTGATGACTGGGCGCAAGATATGCGATCTGAGATACGAACAGTTACTAATGGGCCGGAAGAAACGAACACAGTAGATATCTGCCCTATGCACAAAGTAAAGATGTCCAAATTCACGAAAGGCACTAGATCATGGTATTTACACTCATTCGAGGGCCAATGGTGTTCAGGGGAAGGTTATAAGTTATCAAAATTAAAATGACCAAACCAACAATTCAGGAACTAGAACCTGGAATCATAAAAATGGGAGACGATGTAGAGGCCTATAGAAGATGGTGCTTAATTTCAATGCACAGGCTTGGAATGTATAAAACTTATTCTCAGAAGTTTGTGTGTAACCATAAGAGATAGGAGCTTGTGGAATGGGCCAAGCCCTCCCCTGCGAAAAAATGAACTGTCCACTTACTGAGGATGGTGTCAACTGTCAAACAGAATGGATTATGAATTACATAGAACGTCGCTATGGAACGCCCACCAATGCGTGGAGCTTTCATTTAGCGAACAACTGGTATTAAGTATGTCGCTCAAAACACTTATCTACAAATTACTTGTCAAGTATCCGGAGCTTGGGGATAGCGACAGGCTACTTGTGTGGAAAGTGTGGGAGATGCAGGGTATAGCAAGCGACTATATGTCAAAACATGATTTTATAAGCAAAGCAGAACACTTTAAAAATGTGAGGCGCACCAGGCAGCAAATTCAAGAGGAATACCCGGGAGTAAGAAGTTCGGATCGAGTACAAGATGCAAAAGACGAACTAGCAGATATGAAAGGCAATCACGTTGTATTCACCGATACGAGTGTTGATTGGGATGCTATGAGGCAGGAGCTTATACAGGAAAGGATCAAGAAAGAAGTTAAACCGCAAGAAGTTTTGTTTTAACTATGAAAAGAGTCTCAGATACATTTTCGTTTATTAGTTTTATAGCCCGAATAGAGATAAATTTTGTAACTTTTACAAAGATTTTGTTGTTTGCAATAATGATGGTTTAGTTGAATATGTCGGGATAAAAAGCTTTATTACTATAACTGAAGTATGGCGACTTAAATGGATACTCATATGCGACAAATTCAAGTATGAGGTTAGTCGAGGAGATGTTAAAGTAAGTGTTGAGATATGATTGATGATCAGATAACCTCACAGGAAGTTTGTTTATTGCTCAGAATAGACAAATCAACCATACGAAGTTATTGTAAAAGTAATAGGAAAGATTTACCTGAGCCTATATTTATGTTTTATAGGTATATCTACAGAAGAAAAGTTATTGAGAATTTCATATCAAAATCTATAGCTTAGCCTTATAGATATGCCCCTCATAGATTATAGTTTTCTCCATAGCTCCATCTCTAAAAGGTCCGTTATTTTTAGTCTCAGCAGTACAACCAGAATCATATCTCACATATCCAACATGGCAATCCGGCCACTTGTGGGCCAGTGCTGTAGCTTTATAAGGTAGAAGTCTACACACATCCTCACCAATCTGTTGTCCTAACCGTGCTTTTCTCCATTCATCCGTTCTATGTTTTCGGCTTCTTTTTGTATTCGTAAATATTTCCATGAATAATTTCATTACCGAGTGGCTGATTTCTAACGTGTTCGATGGGATGGTCCTTTTTTTTATTTGGTTATGCACTCCTAACAAAAAGTATTTTCCGTGCCAAAATCCGGTGAATATGGCTAAGTTCTGTATATGTCTATCGACTTTATCAAGCCTCGGTATTCCTTCTTTTTTCATATAAGGGTCTAGGATGCTTTAGAGGAGTTTTTCTCTAAAGTTTTCTAATAATAATTTGTAAATATTATTTCTATTGTCCCATCTGAACTGTGATTCTTTTAAATAGAACAGAAATTTATCCTTTCTAATTCCATTAATTTTTAGCAATTTTCTTTTAGTATAACTTCATAACCTTTCAATTCCATTGATGTGATTTTCACCCCTGGCAAATTCATTCTTGTGATGGTGGATCCGGTAATGATTGTAACCGTTTAACACTACTCCATCATAGCTCTTCCAACTATCAGTGTAAATTGTTGATTCCTCAATTACTTTACCCTTAATAACAGGCGTAAGCTCGCGTCTATTACAGTTTTTAATAATTTGGGTAAATACCTTTCTGTTTCGTTTTAAAAGATAAATAACAGGTGCTTTACCAAGTGCTCCTCGTCCTCGCTTACCCCTGACTCTTCTTGCTCCAAAATGTGACACATCAATTTCAATCTCTTCATAAATCTTACCGGATTGATTTTCTTCTATCTGATAAATTCTAATCCTAAACTTAGGATACAATTTATTAACTGTTTTTCTGGTTAGTTTAAGTAAATGAGCACATTGAAAAGCATCAAAATCTTGAGAAACATGACTTAATATTTTTCTAAATTCTGGTTCTGTAATATTCGACCTAACAAAATGATTGTTTTACATCGACTAGATAATCATTTTTACGCATCTGGTCAAGAAGTACACGAACCTTGCTTACAATGGGTATAAGCATTTGTTTTCCTGTCTTTTGCCGGTAATACTCAAGGTGAGTTTTTTTATCCATACTCCACTTGAGATTACACAAATCAACCGGAGGAATACCACTAAAACGCATAAGAGTTAGAGCTGTCCTATAGTTAAGGTTTGTTTCCCTTTCCTTTCTTGAGCGTTTAATTGATACATCACGCAGCCTTTTCATGTCTTTGTCTGATATAAGGTCGCTAAGAGGTACTCTATCTTTATCAAGAACCCGATAACGGGAGAAATCTTTTAAAATACTTAATCCAAGATATAAGTCAACAAGCCGGAGAACGTGGATATATTTGTTTAATGTTGCAGACTTATAACCCTTTAATGTTCTAAGTTCATTCAAAAATAACCTAATCTGATGTCTTTCAAAAGTATGTCTGATAAAATAATCACGAATGACTTTAAACCTACTTTTAATAGATGAACTTACCTGAATAGACCTCTCATCGGAAAGGTAAAGTGTGAAGTCCTTTAGTGTCGGAAAACTGAGAAATTTTGAAGACATACATGTGGAATTTTATCATCAGAACAGCGTATTGTAAAGTGTAATAGAAATACCCCTTGATAAATAATAAGTATATGTTCACACCGATTGCGTACATTTAGAATTTAGTACGTTTCGAGAAGAATTACTTCACTCATGGGATGAGTCTTGCCGAACTTACATTTATTAAGCCAGCAGGATTACTCCAATACTTACCAGCAAGACGCTTATTATCTTTCTTACTAAGTCTTTTTTTTCATTCAAAAACAATGCAGACAGTATTACTGTGATAATAATTGAAGCTCTGCTTTTTGGTGAAAGTTGTGAAATTGGTGCACCTGAGTCAAGTGTAAGGTAAAATGTTACCGCTGACAGTGCATATAAAAAGGAATTGATGAAAATATGAGTGAGCATTTTTCTTTTAACAAAATGCTCATTTTAGAAAGACGTTTATAAAATACGACCGTAATCATTAACCCAGGTAAAAATGACATGACGGGGATAAATGAAATGGGGTCATAGGTTCTTATTTTTACGACATCATTTATCACTGCCACTGCATACGATACGGAAACGCTAACTACATACCACATTCCTTTGTTCATCTTCATTCGTATGCGAGCATATAATACCCAGATTGCAAGTAATATGAAACCAGTTCCAATAGCATAAAACAGAGTAAACGTATTTCCGATAATAAAAACACCAAGAAGAATAGTGATTAGGGCTCCACCGGCATTTAGAATCGTTATCTCTCCTGATACAAGATATTTTGATGCATAAAAATTACAGAGTGAACCCGTTGCATATAAAACGGCACTTAATATCATTCTGGGCAAAAATTCGAAACGAAATGGAAAAACAAACCCTTTCCCGTACGCAATTAAGAACGTTATTAAGGTCAACATAAATTGAAAAATGACCATTGATAGTACCGCATCGTGCTTATCGTTCTTTTTCAGCCTACGAACAACAAGCGAGGCAATTGAACTAAAAAGAACCGAACCGATTGTAAAGCTGTGCCATGGTGAAATATTCATTGTAATTAGTGATTATATCGGGAGGTGATAGATATCCCATGAGTTTTATCAACAGTAATTAAGTTGTCAACGATTACTAATCGGACGTACGCGAGATTCTGGACTGCGACCTTTGGTAATTGTTTTGCTTTTACATAACCCAAGTGAATTAAAAGTTGTTTAATTACGCCATGGTGTGCCACAACTAGTATCGTTTCACCCTTATGAGAATGAACTATCGTTAATAACGCTTTTTCAACACGTGTACGCATAGCATTATTTGGTTCTACTTGCTTTTCAGTAAGATGGGGATGCTCTCTATCATGAGAGTCAAGTATAGGCCGTAATATATTCCATGAATCAACTGTAGATTTCCCTTCATACATGCCAAAGGTTCTTTCGCGAAACTCCTTTACTGTGTGCAACTCCAGCCCCCTTCCCTCTATCAGAATAGTGGCAGTTTCCATTGCTCTATACAAATCCGATGCATATGCAGCGTTGAATGGTACTTCTCTTAACAGGTGTTTTAGCCGACGAGCTTGCTCTTTGCCTGTTCGATTAAGATGCGTGTTTGAGTGACCTTGCATTCTGCCTATTTTATTCCAGTGTGTCTCACCATGCCGGACAAGATATATTGTAGAAACTTGTGTTGTCATTACGTATTCGATTATAATAAAGCAATGAACATACTTAAAGTGCTTGAAGAATTTAAATCTACCTATCCTGGTAAACGAATTGTACTCAATGATCGAAATCAGTGCACCGAGATATTGTGTGAAGTTGAACCATCATCTGCACATCCCACATTTAGTAAAGCTATTTCAGTAGTTGATAAAACAAAACCACACTTTCACAACCTAACTACCGAGACATATGTAGTAATAAAAGGTACTTTAACGCTGTCCATTGACGGCATATCTCGCGAAATGAAACCAGGAGACTCGGTAACCATTACGCCGGGGCAGGTTCATGAAGCAAGCGGTCATGAAACATGGTTTAGTTGTACTTCTAAGCCTGGTTGGAAGCAAAGTGACCATCATATCGTCGAAATTTAATCAATGCAAAAGCTATATTTTTGGAGTATTACTTTTCTATTGATACTTATCATATGTTATGGATTGTTAACTTTCCATCTTCAAAGATCGATTACAACTGAATACAAAGCTACACAATTAAAAATCAATGAATACTATTCCTGGGGTTTACCCATAGATGATTTTAAAACGCTTATCCAAGAAGTATATCCCTATACGACAAACGAGAAAATACTTACGTTGCCTTTTACTTACAACAATTCTCGTAAAAAGCTCCATAATATTGGTTTGCTAGTCAATCAACATTATGCCACCGAACGCATAAAATATTCAGACGAACTTCTTAAAAAAATTGGATACGTTAGGGATAGAATAGTCAAATCTGATCTTCTCAGTGAAACTATCACGGTGGATTTTTTACAACAAATTCAATCCGTATCGGGAACCGTATTCGAATCGGAACCTACATTACTTACCATTCAACGCGCCATTCACACCATTGATACGATAGATGCAAATATCACAGTTCAAATGGAACATATTCGCAAGAATAGCATTCTTACAGAAATACAAAACTATAAAGAAAGATGCATAAATGATGAAATATTCTTTATTCAGAGAAGATCAGTCGAAGGTCAGCGCATATCACAGATATGCAAATCTCATATTGATGCAGTTCTTAATACCGAAAATCAATCGAGCGATTCCGCTCAGCTTACCAAGTATGTAGAACAGAATATTTATAATCGAGTTGTTGAATCAGAAAAATTGAAAAACCAAATTTATCAGAATGAGCTGTTCGCAGAACTTGAGAAAAGAAAAGAACACGAACGCCTTACCCTTGTACCACATCCCGCTGTTTCAACGGGTAAAGTTATTGTAATTAATCTTGGAATTCAACGTTTGTATGCGTATGAAAATGGAAAGTCTATTTTTACCACGGCTGTGCCGATAACTAGCGGTAAAAACGGATTTGAAACAGTAACAGGTGAATATGCAATTTACTATAAACAGCAAAACTTTCGCATGACATCACCATTTCCGGGAATTTATTACGATAATGTTGTCCAATATTGGATGCCATTTTATTTGGGTTATGGCATTCACGATGCGTCGTGGAGAACTGTATACGGGACTCAAGATTATTTGTCAGTTGGAAGTCATGGATGCGTAAATACGCCTCTTTCTGAGGTGGCTGTCCTGTATAATTGGTCAGAGATCGGAACAAAAGTTATTGTGTACTAATAAGTTTTTAAAGTCTTTAAAGTTATTAAAGTTCATAAATTTAAAATAACTATTTTTACAATATCGAGATGTTTAAACTAAAAATTATTTAGCTTTAGACTTTATAACTTTACAAACTTTATAGCTATTAACTATGTTTATAGACGAAGTTACCATTCATGTAAATGCCGGTAAGGGTGGTGATGGATCTGTGTCTTTTTTTCCCAATCGTCAGGGCCCGTGTGGTGGAAACGGTGGAGATGGGGGAAATATTATTGTAAAAGCTTCTCCGTATCTTAAGTCATTGAATAAACTTGCCTCTAAAAACAGACAGTTTGTTGCTGAAAACGGTCTTCCTGGAGAAAGTTATAACAAAGATGGTAAATTTGGAGCAAACCTTATTGTTGAAGTACCTCTCAATACCGATCTCATAAATCTAAAAACAAAAGAGATTATACATATCGATTCATACGAAAAAACATATGTTGTTTGTCGAGGAGGAAAAGGAGGTCGGGGTAACGATGCATTTAAAAGTGCTACAAACCGTGCACCTAAACATGCGGAAAAAGGGGGATTGGGTGAACAGGCTATTTTCAGATGTGTTTTGAAACTTATAGCCGACGTTGGATTGATTGGATTTCCGAATGCAGGAAAAAGCAGTCTGTTAAATGAACTTACCGCTGCTGCAGTAAAAACAGCCCCCTATCCATTTACCACTCTTGAGGCTAATTTGGGGGATTGTAATGGAACGATAATTGCTGATATTCCTGGACTAATAGAAGGAGCCGCAGAAGGAAAAGGACTTGGTCATCGTTTTTTAAAACATATCGAAAAAGTAACATTAATTTTTCATTGTATCAGTTGCGAATCTGAGGATTATTTTAAGGCTTATACGACTATCCGTTCTGAGCTTGCGCGGTATAAACCCTCTCTTTTAGAAAAAAAAGAAATGATTTTGTTAACTAAAATTGATCTTCTCTCCCTTTCAGAACGAAAAAAAATAGTTCGTAAGGCGTCAAAAGAGTTAAACGCACCAGTTTTTGGGATTTCTATTCATTGCCCGGATGCGATAGAGGAATTAAAAAAAACAATCTCAACGCTTTAGCAAGCGCTTTAGTTCTTCAAGCGTAGTTACATTCATAAGTTGACTTCTTAAATTGGCAGCGTTTTGTATTCCTTTACAATACCATGCGAAATGCTTACGCATCGGTTTTAAGTCTAAATCTGGACGGTAATGAAGGTATAACTCAGCATGCCGGACCATCATATCGAAACGTTCGTTTTCAGTGGGGACTCTATCTGCGAATAACCATGGATTTCCAAACGCTGCGCGAGCGATAAGTATACCGTCAACTCCATAATCAACCATTTTTTTATGTGCTTCACTTAGTGAATGTACATCACCGTTCCCAACAATTTTTGTTCCAGAACCTTTCGCAACTTGCACAGCCTTACCTATTTCATCCCAATCAGCAAGTCCAGAATAGCGTTGGCGAAAAGTTCTTCCATGAACGGAAATTCTATCTAATTTAAATTCAAGTAATGTTTTAACAAGATCAGGCATCTGACTTGTTTCATAGCCTATGCGAACTTTAACCGATATTGTTAATTTTTCTTTTAAATCTTTGTACTCATGAGATAGCAACCGAATTGCGTCTTTCATTTCGTTTGGTAGATCGGTATCATAAATAGTTTTACCGTTTAACCACTCTGACTGTGCAGTATGAAGGGTTTTTATAATAGCACCGGCACGTGGTAAATCAAGAAGTAGTCCTGATCCGCCACCTTTTTTTACAATACTTGAGTCGGGACACCCCATATTAACATCTATTCCGTCATAGCCGAGTTCTGCAGCAAGAAAAAAGGCATAAGAGAAATACCTTGGATCTCCCCCAAAAAATTGAGCTACAACTGGGGTTTTGCTCGTATGTTTCTTTAGTGAGGCAAGCAACACACTGCGCCCTCTATATAACCCTTCAGTGGGAGTAAATTCAGTAAATAATATATCTGGCTTACCTACTTCATCAACAACCCGTCTAAAAGCGGCGTCAGTAACACCATCCACCGGAGCGAGGCCTATCATATAATTTCTTCTTTTCGCTTTCTGACAAAAGTAATCCATTCTTCTACAATCTCAGAGATAAGTTTGAACGGGGCTTCTATCAGAAAATCAAGAATAAAAATCATAAAGTTAAGTTTCGCAAGTCCACCGCTAAAGAATTTTCCCATTGAAAGTATCGGCATAAAGAAAAAATCTATAAACGGAGTAAGTGCACTTTCTTTTTCCGAAAGTCTATATTCATTTACAATTTGTTTTACTCTGTAGGAGAAGAATGAAACGAGACTTATGAAGAATATAAATACTGCAATACTAATCAGATTGAATTCAAGAAGTAACAATGCTTCATAAATGAGGGTAAAAGTAACAATGAATGTAAGAGAATAAAAAATGGTAAAGCCAAAAATAAGTATAGGTCGTCGTTCTATTGATTTTTTAGGCATATATGAAACACTTGTCTCAAAACGCGCGTTTGCATCAATAATATCTATTATCCTATTAAATATATTTTTTGTATTTTCCTCACTCGGTATTTTAAAAAATGAAATGATAAGTAGCATAAAAATGGGAGGAAATAGCGTGTTTATAGCGATAGACTTCATGCTCACTTCGTTATATATCCACTGCGATACAGGCACTTCTAGTACTAACGCAAAGAGCATTTTAGTGAGAAATATATAGATAAAGCTTCGAAATCCTAAGTTTCTTACACGGATATTCAACTGTTGATATTTTTCACGGCACGTTTCGTCAACAAGCATCCATAATGCATTTTTATCTGAAAGTATTTTTTCGATATCCGAAAACTTATTTTTGATAATGTCAAAAAGGACAAGAAAGGGAGGTAACTGTTTTCGGGTAAAACGAGTTAAACTTTCAACATACTTGCTATTAATTGTTTCATCGATTTTTTTAAATACTGCCGGGGCTTTAGTTGCAAAAAGTTCAAGCTCCTTTGCACTATACTGGCGAAGGGGTTTATAAAACGTGGTAAACAAGTGATACCGTTGATAAGGTGTATCGCTTTTGCGGAAAGATCGTTCAAGAGCTGCTAGAAAATACGCATCCCTTTGGTCTTCACTTAACCCTTCTATTTTGATTTTTTTTCTTAAAACTTGATATAAAAAGAATATATAACTCGAATATCTGTGAGCATACTCGGGAGATAACGTTTCTTCAATTTCGCAGGTCATCAAATCTACGATATACTCTGTTAAAAACTGACGATTTTCACCAGATCGCCCAGTTGCAATCTTCTTTCTGAGGTAAAGATATCTATCGATAACATGTTGAATATCGATTAATTCACCCCCCCCGAGGGATCCATTATTAAAATACCGCGCCCATAATAGCTCTCTTAATACGTTTTCGGCTTCATTTTTGCCTTCAGGGTTGAGAGCTAACCTACGAGTAATAATCCGCTCAATAGCTGCACGTCTTATTAGATGATCTTCACGATACTCTACTGCATTACGTATTCTCTCGTATACTAAAGCAAAAAAGGACACTGCCTGCGATACGTTGAGTTTTGATAATTCATCTGGACGAGGGCGTGGTTTTGTCTGCTTTAAACTCGCAAGAAGTGCATGAGTGAATTTTGAGAGTGCTATTGGTTGGGGAATAGGTTCTCCCTTAGGTGTTTCTATGCTCAATTCCGGCTTGATAGAAGGCTCTTCCATAAGCCTATATTATATCAAATTAAAGGAATTAGTTGCCAGGTAGTGAATTTAAGAGAGCAATTATGTGTTTGGTTACTCCTGGAAGAGCCCAAATCAATACAGATTGAGGAAAACGGTCATACACCGTAGACGTATAACCGGTTTCTTCGATAAGTAGTTGATGGGGGGCCTGAT
>CAZLSE010000032.1:0-18267 GCA_964562055.1 uncultured Gammaproteobacteria bacterium | reverse complement strand
GACATCGTGACCCGGAAGGAAACCGTCGCCATCTCCGCCGCCGCCTTCGCCGCCGAAATCGCCAAGTACCCGCTCCTGTCCGACCCCAACTTCTGGGGAACCGAGCAGGTCAAGGGCATGAAGATTGCGGCGGACCTCGACACCGCCCACACCTACGAGAAGGTGTACCAGCAGGTGTGCAAGTCGCGGCAGTAGCCTGACCTGACCTAGCGTACCTAGCGCGGCAGAGAAATCTGCCGCGTTTTTTTTATATTAAATATTTAATCGAATAAATTTATAAAATATATGTATGTATATATATTTTTAGATGGTATTTTTTTCTAAAAACATCCAATTTAGGCATAGTTAAGACTGAGGTGATCAATGAGTTTTTTTCGATATCCCGGTGGAAAAACAAAACTTAAAAATACAATACTCTCATACTTTGAACTTGATAAGGGCGTGACAGAATATCGAGAACCATTTTTTGGTGGCGGGTCTATCGGCATAGAATTCTTAAAAATCAATAAAATATCCAATGTTTGGATAAATGATTTTGATAAACCATTAAGCCATCTATGGGAATCAGTTATTAATAACCCAAAAGAATTAAAAGAAAAGGTGCTTGCGTTTAAACCTTCTGTTGAAATGTTTGATTTATTCAAACAAAAACTCATCGAGAATAATACATCTGATTTAGTTGAAGATGGGTTTATGAAGTTGGCGATACATCAAATTTCTTATTCAGGTCTTGGACTTAAATCAGGCGGACCACTCGGAGGGCGCAAGCAGGAATCAGAATATAAAATTGATTGCAGATGGTCACCAGAATATATCTGCAAAAAAATAGACGCAATTCATTCATTGTTCAATGAGCGAAACTGTAAATGCACTTCGGTTGATTTTTCAGAATTAATTTTAAATAAGGACAAGAAGGCATTTATTTATCTTGATCCTCCATATTATGTAAAAGGTAATGATTTGTATTATCATGCTTTTTCAAATGAAGACCATGAACGCCTCATGAAATTGCTTAAAAAAACCAAGCATCAATGGGTTCTTTCATATGATGATTGTCCTGAGATACGAGAACTGTATTCGTGGGCAACAATACATTCAACGGATGTCACATATAGTATTACATCAACAATCAAGGCAGATGGTAGTAGAACAGGGAACATTAAATCGGAGGTTATCATAACGCCATGAACACACAAAACATTCAAATTCTTAATGAAGAGATTTTATTGAAACCAAAAACAAAAGATTTAATTGCGAGTGAAATTGATAGATTTTCTAATCAGCAAAGCCATAAATATGGCGCTAGAACGAACAATGGTTCTGGCATTCCTGATTGGAAGACAAAGAAAGATATTGCCGTAGGCAAATGGGGCGAGTTTTTTGCCGCTATGGATTTTCATGAAAAATATGGATTCCCACTACTCGTTCCCGATACTAAAATTTATGATTATTCACATAAAAGTTGGGATCATGATCTTCCATATGCTGAAAAGTTCGGCAGGGATTTCCCCAATGTCGCAGTAAAAACGTGTACTCAATATACTTGGGATCACTATGGGCTTAGTTGGATGTTGCAGTACAATAATCCTCAAGATGCTTTATTTAAAATCAATGACCCGAATGTTCTTGTCGCTTGTATGGTGGTGTCTGATTGCGATCCTGTGCCGGATTCAGGAATATTGGTTGCACTTGTTCCATGGGGAAAAATCAAATTAAACAATCCCGGAATCGGTGAAATTAAACTTGGAGAGCCGGTCAGTCAAAAGTTTAGAGGATTAAAGAAATGCATTTATTATGATGATATTGTGAAGGCAGTATGAAAACATCTTATTTCGCTCATTACCGTGGACCAGATGGAATAGCCATAACTGTATATAAGCCAAAATTTTGGAATGGGGATGTTTATCCTGACCTTGCTCCATCAAGGGATTTATTGAATCGATATAAGGCAGGAAAGGCAACGGATGAAGAATATACTGTGGAATTTAATCGGCATTTATCTACACTTGACCCAAAAACAGTTTGGCGAGATTTGAAAGATAAGGTGCTACTTTGCTATGAAACAGCAGACAAGTTTTGCCATAGGCATCTTGTAGCGAATTGGATTAAAGAGTCATTGGGATATGAAGTCGAAGAAATTTAACTTGAAAAGTTGTATTTTTCTGATATAATCTACATATGGAAAGAACTAAGTTTCCGAGGACGCCGCACCTTCCGTGGAGTCCCGGATATTCAGGAGATGACGAACGACTCTCAGACGTTTCCCATTTTAGTGGGAAGAGAATTGTTATAACTGAAAAACTTGACGGCGAAAATATCACCATTTATTCTGATGGATATATTCACGCTCGATCTATTGATGGTACGGCGCATCCGAGCAGAGATTTTATCAAGAACGTGTGGCACTCATCAAAGCAAGGTCTTTTGCCTGTTGGGTGGCGAATTACTGGCGAATACCTCTACGCGATTCATTCCATTGAATATGAACGACTATCCGACTATTTTTTTCTTATCAATGTCGTAGACAATAATGGAATCGTACAGGATTGGGATATTACAGAGCAATTCGCTCACGATATTTTGGATATTCCCCTTGTTCCCGCTATTGCCGAAATGGAATGCGGTGACAATTGGATACGCATGATTCAGGCACAAGAGGCTCGCCTCATGTCGGCATCTTCTTTTGGGTCAAAGCCCGAAGGATATGTCATTCGAAATTATGATGCGTTCCCAATTTCCAAATATGGTCAGAACGTAGCTAAATTTGTCCGTAAAGGACATGTTGACGATGATGCTGATCATTGGACGAAAAACTGGAAACGAGCCACACTTTTTAGGGAGAAGAAATGATTGATTTTGATATAATAAAAAATTATTTAAGTTGGATTGATGACCCTCCTATTGTTGTAAAAAGAAATACCTTAATTTCAAAAGAGGAATCCGCCATGTTGGCTGACATATATTGTAACTGCTCTTCTTCTCGTGAAAAATTAGCAATGATGTCTCTTTTTGAGAAACCTTTTGATGCTAAAAAAGATTGTTTCAAATTAGAGTTGTCTTGTGAAAAATGTGGCAAAACGAGTAGATATAATTTTACAAAAACAAAATTAAAGGAATGGTTTGATGGCTCAATAAAAACAGTTTGTGCTGATTGCTACTTAAAAATTAAGACGGATAATAAAGCCCAGCGTGAAAAAGAAGATATGGATTATGAATTAAAAAATAAATCTCGAAAATTAAATGATACAAAGATTATTTTAGAATCATTTATTTTATCAGATAACCCATATGATTATGATATGGGAGATTATTTATATTATGATATTGATGTAATAAAAAAGTCGCTCTGTAATTTACAATATGATGTATTCCTTCAAACTCCATATTGGAAATATGTTGCCACGAGAGCAAGAAAAAGGGCAGACTTCAAATGCCAACTATGCAATAATAAAGGGTATCATGTTCATCATAAAACCTATGAAAATCATGGTGATGAACTTAATCATTTGAAAGATTTAGTAGTGTTATGTTCAAAATGTCATGAAAAATTTCATGACATTATCCCTAATGAGGAGAAGAAATGAAAACCATTGCGGAACTTAAACGAGACAAAATTATTCTTCGCACTTCAGACCCTCTTCGTGCTTCCGTATGTGAGACGATTGTCGATACGGCATTCAAACTCGCCAAGGCTGAAAACAGAGAAGTAACGGACTCTGATATTACTCCTGCCATCAAGAAGCAAATCAAGCAGAATGAAGGCGCAATTGAACTTATTAAAACCAATGGAGGCGATGCTTCGAAATGGGAAGCAGAACTCGCCATGCTCAAAGAATACCTTCCTCTGCAAATGACAGAGGAAGAAACCAGAGTGAAGGTAATGGAAGCCCTTGCTACCATTCCTGAAGCAGAGCGAACCAAGAAAGCAATGGGTCGCATCATCGGCATGATGAAGCAATTTGACAATATCGACATGTCCGTTGTGTCAAAGATTCTCGGCAAGGAGTTGTCATGAAAAGGATCATGGGTGCTATACTTGTCATCTGTATATTTTTGATGATGGGATGTTCAGAACCGAAGGATATCCGATTCAAGGACGGATCGGTTCGAACTGTAGCCCCCTATGGATTTATCAATGAACTTTCGCAGGACGGCAAGAAAGACCCTGATGTAGTATATAAATTGTCTACTTCTGATATTGTATTGTCTATCATTTTTTGTGAGACAATCATTGTCCCCATTATTTCTCTCGGTTACAACCTCTGGGAACCTGTTGGGGCTGTCGAAAAATGATTATTGATACATTTGAATTGTTTGTTAAATTCGCATTGTTCTGGGGAATGCTGGGATTCGCTTTAGGATTGTTGGCAGGATTCTTGATTTGGCATAAGAAAGGCAACTAACATGGAAGTCGAAATTATGTGTCCAATTTGTAAAGCCATGTTTGAAGTGGAATTGGAAGTCTCTACCGTTTTTGAAATGGATGGGGATAATTGTAGAATCCCAGTTAAATGTGAATGCGGATCATCTGGATATATCAAAGTTGAATTAAATTGGAATTAATGGAGTAAAAAATGCCGAAAAAAATTAACTGCGTCCACATCAACAAAAAAGGCGAATGCACTCATCTTGCCATGATTGAACGATTCTTGTTTTTTACATGGAAGCCTTTTTGTATCGAATATGGTCATGACAATTGCAAATTGAAGAAGGAACATCAGAAACCGAACTATGAGACCAACTAAATTGGGCGATACATTGGAAGATTTTCTTGATGGCGCAAAAATCCACAATATTTCTCCCAATACATCCTGTTTTTGTCATTCAGTTCAAACGATTGATGAACTTCCGTTCCCTGCAAATCAGGGCGATATTATGTTTGTTGAAAGTGAAAGATCACTTTATTTGTTTATGGACAATAAATGGGTTGAGCGAAGACCCGTTGAAGAAAACATCATGGATTATGCTGAGTTTCAGAAACGAGTTGTTCGACAAAGAGCAGTAACAAGAAAACTCAGAGATGCACAAATTGCTTCACAAATGGCGGTTGCTCCGCATTATGAAACATATGGAAAGAAAAAAGAACCTGAAGTAATTGGCGAAAGAAAATATAATGTCACTCCTTATGCCGACATGAAAATACCTGTAATTTTTGGTGTGTTTGGAGTTGAAATTCCTATTGGCACTAAGATGGTATATACCAACAATCCAGAAGAAGTTGTATATGCTCGTGAATATGAAATCGATGAGGATAGGCTTCGCGTCAACATTAGCAATTTATTGTATTATTTGTTTCAAGTTTATATTAAAGCGGTTGAGTTTGCGGAGCCGAATAAGACATTGTTTAAAAATTCAGAGTATAAAATAAAGTTCCCTAAATCGAACGAAGACTTAATAATCATACAGCACAAAGAGGATTTTTTTTGGAAACCAATACTTTCTGCTAAATGGGAAATTATCTTCAAAGGCAGACCTACCAATGTAACGGTAACAGAATATAAGATGGAGGATAAAGATATTCCATTAATGAAAGGTTTGGTAGAAACGCTTGTTAATCATACGAATGAAATGCAAGAAGTTAAAAGAGTTGAAGCAGATAAAAAAGAGAGCGAAAAAATAGCAAGAAAGATTTTTTATGATTTATTGGGAATTTAGTAAAATATATCAATTATGCAGAAAATATATATGGCAAGGATTTTGTAAAATTATATGAGGAAGGACACACCGATTTGGCGACGGGAACTGCTTCGAATACAGTTGTCTTAGGACTTTAGGGTTCGACTCCCTATCCTTCCGTAGATTTTATAAGGAGATGATGCATGAGAACCTTGAAGGCGAAGTCGGTAATAATCAATCCTGATTATTTTATTACGCTTTGTGGAGAGCTGATGCCGAAGCGATTGTTGGACATTCGCGGACGCAAGGCTATCATCGGCGCAACTGTTGATTTCAACGATGACAGAAGCGTTACAATATCTGGCGATCTTGTTGATATTCGATACGCAACAAAGAAAACTGTGCTGTCTATTAACGAAGCAAAAGAAATTGCGATGAATGACCTTAAACTCGATTGGAGAAAAAAAATCTATGTCGAGGGTTGGTATAAAATGATTGAAACCCAAAAATATTCAATCACTATTCAGGAGCCTTGGTTTATTGATTTTTCCTTATACGATTTTTCTGACTAAAAAGGAGGCTTTATGTTTGGTTCGAACCCGATGTGTTTCAAGAACAAGAATGCCGCAAAACTTGCTGGCAGGGCGTATCAAATGGAAACGGGGAAATCGCAGGTTCTCTTAACTAAAAGCGGATATTTTAGGCCATGTGAAACGGATGATTTAGAGGTTGCAAAAAAAGAAGGATACGAGGTTGTCGAATATATCTAAAAAAGAAGTCCTTGCTCATAACGAAGCAGTTAAACATGAGCATTATAGACTTCAGGAACTCATAGATATTAATTTACAAAATCTAAAGCCACCCTGTGAGTGGTGCAAGTATGACGGAGATTTCCGTTGTAATGTTTGTTCGGAAAATTTCTATGAAGGTTTTAATATAAGGAATTATCCATAATGCATAGTTTTTTAGCATACATCATGATAGCCGATTCAATCATGGCATTAATATTTGTAGTTGCCCTTACATTAGACAAAGAAAGACAAATAGAAGGCACTTGCAATAGGGCTGGAATAAATATCAACATGTTGGTTATTGTTGGTGTGGTATTTGGATTTATTATTTTGCCGTTAACAATAATGGAAAGAATAGCCAAGAAGGTAAATAATGAAAAATAGAACCAGAAGACTTCCTTATTGCGAGCGGAGTTCATGGTTTTTTTATTTAAGACCTCGAACACATGTTTGTTCTGCGTGTAATTTTACAGCGAAGTCAGGATCAAGTGATTGCCCTAATTGCCATGCAAAAGGTACAATGGTTGATGTAGGGCTTACGGCTCGTCCTCCACGAAAGTCTGCATCGAAAAAGAAGTGGAAGGAATTTTGGAGCAAGTGGGTGGGTGCGCACCCGAAAGGATGTAGATAATGCCAAAAGAAATTGAACGAAGATTTTTACTTGATAAAATTCCTGAAGGAGCAATCAAGTTTTCTGAGATTTCACAGGGGTATTTATCAACCGATTCCGAAAGAACAGTTCGAATTAGGTTGGAAGAGTCAAGAGGTGGTAATATTGCTTATATTACCATTAAAACAAATGTTGCTGATTCAAAGTTTTCCAGAAATGAATATGAATATTCAATTCCCATAGAAAACGCAAAAGAAATCATCAACGCCTGTATTCAACCTATTATTAAAAAGACCCGCTATTCTCTTGGACGATGGGAAATAGATGAATTCCATGATTGCTTCGATGGTCTTATCATCGCCGAAATTGAACTTGATTCTGAAGACGAACATGTTGAACTGCCCGAGTGGGCATTAAACGAAATTACCGGAATAAGAAAATATTCCAATGCTGGACTTGTGGAGGGGTGGTCAAGTGAAAACAATAGCAGTGTATGCTGGTAGTTTTGATCCGATGACCTATGGACATCAGGATATTCTCTATAAAGCAATTGAAACCTTTGACGTAGTGTATGCCGCTGTGGGCAACAATCCTCGCAAAAAACATTTGTTTACTCTTGAAGAGCGAATGGATATATTGCGATATGCAGATACTGGTGCCAAGATTGTATCGTTTGAAGGTTCCCTCTCGCGTTTCTGTCATAAGAACAATTGTACCCATATTGTTCGTGGCTTAAGAAGCGTTACTGATTATGAATATGAAATCCAATTGGCGGCAATCAACAAAGAGTATGCATATAATGTCGATACGGTATTTTTTATTCCTGATACAGAACATTTACATATTTCATCTTCAATGGTAAAAGAATTGGCATCATTAGATGAAAATGTAGAAAAGTTTGTTGGCAGTTATGTATCAAATTTGTTGCGGATTAAACTTGGAAAGGATGAGGGTCAATAATTTTCGTTTTGCTTTTACATCAAAAGACGCGGCAAAGTTGTCTAAATATTTTTCTGGAATTCTTTTAGACATTTGAATCTCATTTGGCTGTTTTGTATAGTTTACAACAAAATAGTAACCAATGAGTTCAGTATCTGTTTGAGAGGTACAGAAAAAATAGTCTGTATGGAAACTATTTACTTTAATTAATACTGAGCCGATATAGTCTTTCACCTAATTATCTTAGGAGTTTTATGAAAAGGTTTTTATTTTTAGATATAGATGGAGTAATTGCAGGGGACAATGAGTGGAACATTATGCTACCAGATAAATCCTGTCCATTCAACCGCGATGCTCTTGACGCTCTTGAACATATTGTCAAATCATTCCCCGATATACAAATCATTATTTCTTCAACATGGCGAAAAGGGGTATCAGTCGGTGAATTACAGCGATTATTCAAAGTAAGAAAATTTAAATATTGGAAAAAAATTGTCGATAAAACTGTTGTATTGTCATTTGAGCCGCTTGATGGAAAATATGTTGAATGGTATATGACTGTTCCACGAGGATGCGAAATTGAACAATATATTCGCACCCATACAGATTCTGTTGATCAGTATAAATATGTTATACTGGATGATGGGTCGGACATGATGTACTGGCAAAGGGAATATTTTGTTCATACCAGAGACCACTTATTGACCATGGAAGATGCAAAAAAAGCAGTTGAAATATTAAAATAGTATGATATAATCAAGGCATGAATATAGGAATATTTGGCGGATCATTCGACCCCATCCACAACGGACACTTACTCTTTGCGCAACAAATGCTGGATTTAATCCCGTTGGACAAGGTTATATTTGTTCCAGCAAAAAACCAGTATATGAAAAATGAGCATAAGGCGACATTTGCCAATCGATGTGCCATGGTTTCAAAAGCCATTGATGGCAATCCTCGATTTGAACTTGAAATAATCGATGATGATGGGAATACCTATACTTACAATACGCTTAAAACCCTGAAAGAAAAGTATCCTGAAGATGAACTGTATTTTCTCGCCGGGGATGATATTATCGACGGTCTTGAATCGTGGCACAGAATAGAAGACTTTGGCGGGTTGTGCGTATTTGTTTTAGGATCGAGAGATTCAAATAGCGATATTTCTCGGACGACAGCACGATATCTGAAACTACAGAAATTATCAGAAAAACATAAATTGGCATTCATGCTCATGGCCACAGAGGTTGAGTTTAATATTTCTTCAACCTACATCCGAAGAAAAATTGCCGATGGCGAATCCATAGCCTATCTGGTTCCTGAAAAAGTAATTGACTCTATCTATGTTAATGGATTATACAAGGAGCAAGAATGATCGACTATAAGAAGGAAATCCTCGACCGCGCCAATTGGATTAAGGGTATTGTCGAATCTGCCCATGCTGATGGCGTCATGCTTGGACTATCTGGCGGCAAGGATTCTGCCGTAGTTGCCGCATTGTGCCATGAGGCTGGTTTGAATATCTGTGGCACCTATCTTCCTATCGAAAGTCACCCGGAGAAGGACTTGCCGTTCATCCTCCCGCTGGTGGAAAAGTTTAGCATTGAATTTATTCCATTTACCAATGAGCAGTTGGTTCCCATTTGGGCTTCAATGAAGGCAATCATCAAGCCGGATTTCGATTTGACCCAGAAAGATTTCGACAGGCTCTCCATGGCAACAGCCAACATCAAAGCCCGCATGCGAATGACTCTTATTTATTCTCTTGCACAGGTTCGAAATTACCTCGTTGCCGGTACTGGCAACGCTTCCGAAGCCTATGTGGGATACTTTACCAAGTGGGGCGATGGCGCACATGACTTCAATCCCATTGGCGACCTCGCTGTTTCCGAAGTGGTAGCCTTGGGGGATGCTCTTGGGCTTCCCAAGGAGATTGTTCATCGGGTTCCTTCTGCTGGTCTTTGGGAAGGTCAGACCGACGAAAGCGAAATGGGGGTATCCTACTCTGAAATCGAAAGGGTAATGAAGGACATGCCCGTTCATAATAGCGACGGCGTAATCGACTACGACAAGACTCAAAAGATTCGCACTATGCATAGCCGAACCGAACATAAGCGGAATCCAATTCCAATTTACAAGCGATAGCAAATACAACCCGCCTTAAATGGCGGGTTTTTTATTATCTATTGTTTGTTCTTACAAAGATATATTCATGGAACATCTTAATATCCAATATGAACAACTATTGAAGGATGAAAAATGTCCATTTTGTGGATATAAGAACAGTCCAGATTTTGTTGGGGAACATACTGTTACCTATGAATGTAAGGCATGTGGCTTATCAACAAAATTTATCAACCCAAATGATGGGTTTAAAGAATGGGAACTTGATGATTTTGATGAAGGTGATGATGCGGCGTTTATGGATGCAGTAGAAAAGGCAGAAAAAGAAGACCTTGAATCATCAGACGTTGAACATAAAATACCTGATCAATCATGTTATGAGGGGATGGAAGTATTGGCGGTGCTAAATAAATTGAGTAAATCTTTTGTAGATGATTTGATTGAATATGAAGAGGTAAAACCTTGGCAACAGGGTAGAACACAAGCAATGCAATTTTTAATACCAAAAATATTTGTGGAGTATTATCAATGAGTCACGCAATTGTATCTCTTGATGGCGAGCATGGTATCTTAAAATCTTCAGATGCGCGACCATCATGGACACTTACATCATTTCTTACCTATGTCGGTATTTTTGGGTATTCTGGATTTCTTGATGAATATAAAAGAATAAAAACCTTTGGTGCATGTGAAGGTTTTTATTATGTGCATGAAGTTGTTGGCGATGAAAGAGAAATTTTTTTTATCGACATGCTGTCCTCCAAACAACTAGGATATAAATGTTATCCCAATCGATATATTAAAATACATGATTTTGATTATGGATTTCATGTAACTCAAAATGAAATAAAAGTGTATCGAGGAGATAGTTTTGAATATTCCATTACTTATGACGAGAAGAAACTAAGAGGCGATATTGTAACCGGAATATTTTTAGGTGACATTAGAAAGTTATTGAGAGAAAAATATAATATTTTAGATAATGCAAATGATTAAACGAACTTAGATTTAAGAGGTAAAAAATGCCACAGATTAGAGGCGAACAGATAACTGATGAATCAATAACCAGTGCTGATATTAAAGATGGAAGCATTACTGGTGCCGATATTGCAGATAATGCAATTAGTGCTTCAAAGGTAGATACTCGTTTTAAGGAACCAGTTACTGCTGAAGTCGATCTGCCTATACTCAACAATACTCTTGGTGATATTAGACTCGTAACTGATACTAAAACACTTTTTACTTGGAACGGAACCGGTTGGGCAACTGTGTCCTTGGTTGGAAGCCCTATTAGCGAATGGGAAAGTTATGCTCCTACATTTACTGGATTTGGAACTCCTACGAATATTAGTTTTCAGTGGAGAAGAGATGGAAGTAACTTAGAAATAAGGGGGCGGTTCACCTCTGGCACAGTTACAGCAGTAGAAACTAGGGTGAGTCTACCTTCTGGTTGCACAACAAGAAGCAATATATCAACATTGGAAATAGCCGGAACAGTAATTGTAAGTAATGCCTCTGCCGCTTCTTGTTATGTAACAATAGAACCTTCAAAAAATTATTTTACTTTTGGAGTTCAAGCAAGTACAAATGCGGCTTTAACAAAAGCATTGGGAACTGCTTTAACTCAAAATGGATATAATTTATCATTGGTTGCCTCTATTCCTATCTCTGGTTGGACATCCAATATTAATTTAATAACAAACACCAAGGAATATTTATTTAATACACAGTCTTCTGTTGATACAAGTGATTCAATTAATTTTGGAAGCGGTGAAGAAGGCACACCGATTTTAGCCAATACTGTATCAACCTATTATGATGTTACATCTAACAATATAATTACAAGTAGGAAAAATATAACGATAGAGTTAAGGAAAAAAAATACACAAATATGGATAGATGCTGAACAGGCTATTGTTGAATCTCTGTTTTTAAAGATAAACAGAAGTTATGAAGCGGCATCAACTGGTGAATTATGTGGCATATATTATACGGTCATAGATCAGAATAAAATAAGAGTTAGATTTTCCAGAAGAATGGTTGGTGGTTCGTCATGGGCATCTGGAGCTACGGCAGTAAACGTAAACTGGTCAACATTATTGGCCGCATCTGATGGTTTCGACCGTTGGAGAGTAAAAATAGTTTCTAATGATAATTCTGCTGAGTCAGTTCCAACTGGTATTTATGAATCTGATTATAATGCAAACGGTTACTATGTAAAATATGTTAATGGAACAATGGAACAGTGGGGATGGGGATATATAACTTGTCCCGGAGGTTCTTCATATTATACAGTCACTAAAAATTTCCCGGAGCCTTTTATTTCAGAAGATTATGAAATTGTAGCAAATACGATAGGATATTGTAATTTAGCAACACCTACTTTAAAATCTAATTTTACAGGCTTGGGAGGTTCTTTTGCGTTTGCACAACCGAGTTCTAATTCAAATTTTATTGCGGTTGCTAAATGGACTACTACTTTTGGCGGAACCAATTATCAAGTGGGTTATTCATATCATGCTAAGGGACGATGGAGCAACACCTTACAGGTTCTCTCTCCGGGAGCCTTGACTGGTATTACAATAGAAGAATCTGATTCTAATAGTAATGGTTTTTATATTAAATTTTCAGATGGAACGCTTATCCAATATGGAACGGCAACAGTA
Organism: uncultured Gammaproteobacteria bacterium; assembly: GCA_964562055.1. GTDB lineage: Bacteria > Patescibacteriota > Microgenomatia > UBA1406 > GWC2-37-13 > JAKBEU01. The sequence goes on along the minus strand of CAZLSE010000032.1, from coordinate 5,518 downwards.
GATTTCTCATTAGATACTTGGACTGTAGCCAATCTTAATATTGGCACATATGGATGGAGTTATTATAGTTTATCGAAAGGTCCATTTACTCTGCCAACCAGTTTTATTGATGGCAATTATTCAATATCAGCTATTGCAGGGTCAAATCAAAGATTTATGCAAGCCTCTACGACAACTACCACTGGATTTACTTTGGTTTGGTATAATTATGCGGCTACTGCCGCAGTAACTTCTTTCAAGTGGCAAGCAATTGGTAAATGGAAATAAGGGAGAGATTATGAAAATATGGTATAGCCCCTGCAAAACAGGAAAAGAAACCTCCATAGAAATAGTAAATGAAAATAAAATTATTATTGATGGGTTTGATTTTGAATTTGATGCTAACAGTATATATTGGCAAGATATATATTCTCAAACTGAAGGTAAGATATTGGATGCAAGACGAATTAATGGAGAATTGCATCTGAAAGTTCTTCGAGAGTATGAAAAAACTTGTCCATGGGATACAGGAGATTATCAATGATTCTAACAGGTAAAACACAGGTACAACTTGATGCCGAAAAGATTCAAGCAGAACTAAAAGTAGAGCGAGATGTTTTACAATCTTATTTGGATTCAACGGATTGGTATGTGACCCGATATGTCGAGCGACAAATAGCCATTCCTGATGAAATAAAAACAAAACGACTTGAAGCCATTGATAGGATAAATTTCATTAAAGAGCAGTAAATAAGCATAGTTCATTGTATGAGCATAGAGCAAATTTTTTCAGAATATTTAACCTTTGCATGGGGCGCATTTCAGTTTGACATGAAAGCATTCAGCCAGTGGTGGATGTATGCACTTATGCTCATACCTGCGTGTGTATATGCGATGTTTTTTATACTCAAGTGGTTCTTTATTACGCTTCCTCTTTGGATGCCAGTGTTAGTTATATTAGGCGGGATAAGAAACATTTTTGCTCCATATCATATTTCTAAGGATAAGATAATGCATGATAAAGAAAGCAGAACTTGAATCATTAATGGTTTATATCTCTTCATTTTTTCTTCTCCATCAGCGTGAATTTACGCATACTTTCATATATAACAAAAGACTTTATGTCGCCAAATTTGACACCGAGTTTAGCAATATTGTCGTCAAAGGATTGACAGAACCGGATAGAAATAAGTTTATTAAAGATTTTGGCAAATTTGCATTGAGAAGTTTATTTGATATGTACAAGCCAGAAACGGGGTATTTCATTTTCAATTCAGATAGCAGTTTGTTTATGACAGCCATTTTTAATGACAAGATAAAAATCAAAAGAATAACAGAAAAAGATTTGCGACATAGAGAAGATGATTAATATGAAAAGTAAAGAAGTAACTGATGAAATGATAATTAAAGCCTGTAGCGAAAATAATACAATGGCATTAGCAATTAAATCATTAGAATTGAACCACAACACTTTTATTCGTCGTGCAAAAAAATCGGATGTTATAAGCCCAATCAAGGTAAAATAGGAGAAACAAAACCAAATAGTAGAAATAAGACTAGAGAAAATATTGAATCAGATTTTTATCAAATTTAAAGCCAATAAATTCTTCAAGATTAAAAGAATATTTAATTAGATTTAACTATAAAGAAAACGTTTGTGAAATATGTGGGAATGAAGCGATTTGGAATAATAAAAAACTTTCTCTACAGTTAGAGCATAAAGATGGTAATCATTTTAACAATTCACTGGATAATTTGCAAATAATTTGTCCAAATTGCCATAGTCAAACTACAACATATTGTTCAAAAAATATAAATAAGCGAGCGTAGCCCAACGGTATGAGGCATTTGATTTAGGATCAAAACAGTGGAGGTTCGAATCCTCTCGCTCGCAAATATGATAAACAAAAGAATAATTATTGAAGAACGAGAAGTTACAGAATCAATCACCTGTGATATTTGTGGCAAAACTTATTCCGTTGAAGACGATCCAATGGAAACTCAAGAGTTTTACTGTATTCGCAATACAGGTGGTTATGGCGCAGTGTTTGGTGATGGAGAAGGAGTTGAACTGGATATGTGTCAATATTGCTTTAAGGAAAAACTGGGAGAATTTGTAAGAATAATCCCTGAAGAATAGCATAGTTAATGCAAGGAGAAAACATGGTAACACCGTTTGATAAAGGTTATGACGAACTTAAGCCAACAGGGAAATATATTCTTGTTGAAGTAGTTCAAGAAAAAGCCGAAGAAAAGAAACTTCCATCTGGGATTATTGTTCCTGTTGCACAGCGAGCCGCCGGATTGCCACAATTCGCTCTTGTGCGAAAGGTGGGAGATAAGGTTGAAATCGATGTAGCAGTAGATGATTTTGTTGAAGTAAACGCTCAGTTGTATCCCAACATTGTAGACAAGGAAGGATATGGTAAATACCAACTTCTTCATGAGGAACAAATCACGGGAGTATACAAGAAAAAGTAATTGGAGGTTTTATGGAAAGAACCAAAGAATTCCGTATTCACCAAAAAGAACGAAAGATTAAAAAGGCATTTAGAGATTTAAAGAGTTGGGGATTTATCCACGAATCCGAATCTCAAATGAAATTACGAGCAAAGAAAATGGCAGACAACATGAAGGCAAATCAATGTCAGTGTTGCTGTAATCCACGGCGGTCAAAAGCGGTTAAGGGCGAATCAAAACTGACTATGCAAGAGCGTCGCGCTCCTGATGTAGAGCAAGAAGTTGAAGATGCCCTTATGATTATGAAATTAAAATAGTAAATTTGTTCTTGAAAGATTAACTATTTATGGTATAATACTTTCAAGAACAAATCTTGGTCCCTTCATCTATCGGTAGGATGTCAGATTCTCAATCTGAGAAGACGGGTTCGACTCCCGTAGGGACTAAAGAGGCACAAAGGCGGCTGAAATAATGCCGTATCGGAAACTCTTAATTGCCAGTATCCGAATGGGAAAAAAACCTGCTGGCGCAAGAATCGGATCGCAATTCCATGATGCGTGAAACATGGAAAATTGTCCGATAAATCAATTGGTAGATTACTTGATTCTGAATCAAGAAGTTATAGGTTCGAGTCCTATTCGGACAGGAAGAAGGGGATGCAGATGAGTATGTCAACACATGTTAAAGGGTTCATTCCCGCAACTGATCCAACTTATATTAAACATTCAAGGGTTCTTGTTGCTTGTTGTGAAGCGGGTATAAAAGAACTCCCCAAAGAAACTGCTGAATATTTTGGTAGCAAATATCCTGAAAAATATTTGCTGGAAGAAAAACTTGAAGTAAGTATTCCCGTGGAAGAAATACACGACAACAGCGGAATTAAATATGAGGTCATGCTCAGTCAAATTCCTGAAGGTGTCGAAAAGATACGATTTGTTAATTCGTGGTAATAAATTTAATTTATGCCAAAATCAGAATAAGATATTGCAATAAGCTAAGAGGAGGTACAAATGGCTTACGACGACGATGATGATTTAGAAGATCAGGATGACGCATTTCAATATTCTGAAGATGATGATGGCTGGGAAGATGTAGATGACGATGATGACGACGAAGATTACGATGACGAAGATGATTATGACGATGACGAAGATGATTATGACGATGACGACGATGATGATGATGGCGATGACGACGATTATGACGACGAAGATATTTAATTAAGGATAAAAGGAGGTGGGCAATTCCCACCTCCTAATGCAAGTTTATGGTAGAATTTAATCCAAACAAAATAAAAATGGCGATACATTACAAAAAGAGCAATCCGATATTTTGTATATGTATTGGAGAATTGACTGATAAAATGGTGCTGTCCAAATTCTATGAATTTGTTTTATTTAGAGTTTGCCTTTTGGGCTGTGAATTAGTATTTTGGAAGTACGCTGAGAATAAGCATACTTTATAGTAAAGGAGGAACACCTAATGACGTAGGGTTCACGCGCACCGCCTGTCTAATAGTTTCCAATAGACACACACAAACTATAAGGAGATTATTATGGCAGACACAACCAACAACGCACGTTTCTTTTTGAGTTCGAAAGAAACCTATTATCAGATGAAAGCAGACCAGAAGGCTTTCTTGCCCAATACCAGATACACCATAAGTTCCGACTATCAAAAACTTGTGGATGCTTGGTATGCGAAAAAACCCGCCAACCCTAATGCCCTGAGTGATTGGAGGAATTCAAGACCTCAACAACCTTGGGTATTAACTGCCGATGCTCGTTCTATGAACATTGTCTATGGAATGATTCGTGGACATGCTTATCGAGACATCGAGAAAACCTACCGTGAATATAACGGTCCCAGCAAAAATTCAATCCAATTTATCCTCAACCATTATGGTATCGATTACGATGCATTTATCGATGCCTGTGGAGCCATAGACTATGAATGAACCTCGAATGGTTATTGTGGTCAATATGGCGGTGGATATGGGGATAGGGCGACTTGCCGCGCAAATTGCCCATGCCGCAACCATGGTGCTGTTACAGGCGGGTGAATGGAAAGAGAATAGGTTTACCATGGATGCAGACAACGATCTTGCGTATTGGGCGAAGGAAAATCGCATCACCAAGATTGTTGTCAAGGTTTGGGGAGCAGACACGCTTCAACTGTTACAGGAACAGGCTGAAAAAGCCGGACTTCGAACAGCATTGATGATAGAGGATGATGGTCAAACTACCGCTTTGGCTATTGGTCCTTCTTCAAGCCCTGAACTTGATCGATTGACACGACATTTGCCCTTGATGTAATGTTTATTGCCAACTCGAAAGGGTTGGCACTTCGCCCCGGTAGCTTAACGGTGAAGCAGGGTACTCTAAATACCTGATCGGAGGTTCGACACCTCTCCGGGGCATTTGTTAAATAACGATAATTGTTTACAAGATAACTATATGAAATTTTCAACGGCATTAAGATTATTGATAGAATCAAAAAAAATTGTGCAAATATCAGACTATGATTTTAATAAATCATATTATGAATATACACAGCGAGGGAAAGTCAAAAAACTTTTTGATTTCCAATATTTGAAGCAAACATTGCAAAAATCAGCAACTGGTAAAAGAATATATAAAAATATAAATTTACCACTGTATTCATCAAATGATAATCATCCATATGAACGTGGAGAAAAGCGATTAGAATTAAGTGTTGTTGAACTGAATTCATTATTGAAGAAAGCAATGTTGAAGATTAGGAATCTTGGATTAAAAGAAGGTGGATATAGGGTTGAGAGCGCTTCGTTAGACTTGGTTTTTCCACTTTTAATGTATAAAAACATAGATACAGTTGACCCTTATAGTAAGCAAGTGCTAATAAAAGGGCGGAGTCCAGCACCAACAGATTTCATAGAACATCCAGAATATTTTGTAGAAATACGAACAGTTCTTAATAAAGACATGTATGGCGTTGAATATATAAAAATATATTCAAATCCAGATGAAATGGGTGTTTTGGCGAAGCATACGGATGTTTTAATTGAACAAAAAATTTTGTCTTTTATCACTATAAAAAT
>CAZLSE010000031.1:15437-18315 GCA_964562055.1 uncultured Gammaproteobacteria bacterium | reverse complement strand
AGTGAATGCTTAATGTGAATTTAAGCTGAAACTCATACAGATACTCTTGACACTGTTGTGAATTTTCTATTTAATGAAGGGTATATGAATAAATTCAGACTTTCTTCTTTGAGGTCCTCGTTATTCATTTCTTCATACACTAAAGGGGGTGATACTAAATGAAGGACGAAAAATTTTGTTTTAAGAAATCAACCGGTTTCATCGCCCTAGTTGGTATCCTCTTGGTGGGATTTGTCTTGTTTGCGCAAATGTCAAATACCACAACAACAAGTGATACTAAAGCAAGTGGTGGCACTGGAACGAAAGTCATAAATGGTGTTATGTACGGCAGAACACAAAATGATTGTTTTATGGCTTCAAAGTGCGCCCATGAATTAAGTTCCGCAGTAGCTGGATATACCTATAAGTGCGTAAGTGTCGGAAGCTGTGTTGGTAAAGACTCAGATGGTGAAAGTGTTAATTTTTTTTGTCAATCTAAAAAATCTGCCAACTATGCAACAAACGGTGCATACGAATATGAATTGGCAACTCCACCTGAGGGAATAAATTGTTTGCCACAAATAACACCTGATCCTGCATCGGGTCCAAAATGTACAGATCGTGATCCTAAAACAGGGATCAAGGGTAATTGGTATCAAACATCTGCATATGCAGATTGTGCAACACTAAGTAATACGTCTCACGCAAATACAAAGTATGTTGAAAAAACACCAATTTCTGATTCTCGTACAGGATATTTCTGTTGTATTCCAGAAGCGGAGCCAACGGAGAGTGTTAAACAGTTGACACAAGCGGCAAAAAAAAGCGCAAGGAATAACAATATGTGTTTCAGGACATCAGTTGGAAATGATTGTGACACAGTTTCGGTTAAGATGCAAGCACCTTTTGCACCAATCAAAGCCACTGATCCATTAATTTTGGCAGACTGTGGAGATGCATCTCTTGCCTGTAAACCAGTGAAAAACTTGTGCTACGGCAACATTTACTTTAAGAGTAATGGGGAAACTTACCAAGTCACAGGCACGTATCCAAATACGTTTGTGATGAAAAATGGTAAGTTGGCATGTAAAGTAGCCAAAGTATCGGCACCTGTCGCAGGCCAAAAAGTAAACACGGCTAACAGAAACATATGTAGAGATATGAATGCTGCTAATGTGACAGTAACTTTAGACAACGGAGCTAACTTTAGTAGCATTGTTAATGCTTCAGCAGATACAAATGGATATTGTACATATTGATCTTTGTTAGTTTTTTAGTAAGAAAAAATCACCCGGGGACGCCCGGGTGTTTTTTTTGGTATGATAAAAGGTATGAGTAAAATTGTATGTTTTAGAAAAAAAAATGTTTACCCACTTATACTCATAGTTGGTTTTGCACTCGCGCTACTTGCCTATTCTTCAATTACCTCAAACACTACGATTTTTTCAACGATTTTTTCCCGCGCGCAAAGTACCCCCCAATGTTATATGGGCGACACTCTACCAAGTCAATATCCAACCCTACCAAAGTGTGTTACCTGAGATCCAAATCAAAGCGATGTGTCTGCAACCTGTGTGACTTCGGCATGTGTGCAACTGCCTGTGATATATAAAAATAATAACTTAGTAACAATGAATGTTTGTGACGTTAGTTCTGAAGTAACACAACCAGAGTCCACTCCCATAATACCACCAACGCCTTTACCTGAGTCAAATTTTGCAGGGTATGGTGAACAGTGTACTCATAATAAGTCTTGTGCAGATCCGTATTATTGCTTAAAGCCATTCCCAGCGGGTCCATTTCCTACAAGGTTATAGGAAATGAGGCAATATCTACCCGATGCAGGCAAAGTTGAATGCGCTAATTTTGTAGATATAAAATATATAGTTAGAGTCGAGTCAAATGACCTCACTCTTGGATTTCTTGCGGCCTATGAAATCGCAAATACTAATAGCCTTAATATAATCAAAAGCCCTGTTAAATTAAAATTAAATCTAGAGTTAAAAACTAACGCAGTTCTAGCCTTTATATTTATTTCTTGTGATGAACAAAATTATTTTTTAGGTCAGGTAAATGGAGGCAATCGCATTACAAGTGCTACTGACAAAGATTTGCATAAGAAATTTACAGTTCGGGTCAAAGGTGTTCACTTTTCCACAGATGAGAATAAAATTCAATTCCGTGATTACATTGCCCAAAAAGGCGGTCCCGATTTGGAATTGGTTATAGCAAGTGGGTGAAAATATTTTACGGCGGACGAGGTTAATGAAGTTCTCAAAAAAGCAGATTCAAAAGGAATGTATGGCTGGATAAGCCGCTCTCAAGAATTCCAATATCTTGCAAACAACATTCCGTTTCCTAACGCATGTAAAAATACACCTGATTATTGCGACGCATCGAAAGAGTATTGTAAATTTGGCACAAATAACAAGAATGAAAATGAAACAAAAACCTGGGGTACGTGTGTCCCTCTCCTCACAAAAACAACAGAAGGAACACTGCTCGGATCATGTCGAGACTACGCTCCCACACAGTGTAATAGTCCCCTCATTTGCCAAAACGGTACACGATGTTCGAATGATGCCTCGATAACTCTTGCCGCATACAAACCAAAAAATATTAAGACTTACACCCGCAATTTATCAGTCAATCTGCCTCTAGAAGAGCAGAAAGAAATAGAAACAATCGATTTTCCAAAAAGCTCTAACTGGGGTGAAGGCTTGGGTAAGTTTGTGTTTAGTTTACGCACCAACGTAATTGGGATGCCGAATAGGCCATACTCATATATGTTTCAGTATAACTGCGGCAAAGGTCCGCTTAATAATACGGTTTCCCTTGGGTTGGTTAATAACTCAAGCACGTGTGGACCAGGTCCGGAATCCGGTATAGATGTAGGCAA
>CAZLSE010000031.1:10321-15337 GCA_964562055.1 uncultured Gammaproteobacteria bacterium | reverse complement strand
TTAATAACTCAAGCACGTGTGGACCAGGTCCGGAATCCGGTATAGATGTAGGCAAAATTTTACAGTCTTAGGATATGCATGACAAAAAAATTATTTGTGACTATGCAGACTCAAAACCGGGTGGATATATTCTCACGGGGAAAATTTATGTGAAAGAAAGCGGATCAAACAAGGAGGTAGGTTTTAGCGACTTAGTTAAGGAGGATCCTTACGAAATAAAACTGAAAATCAATGTTCAAGATAAATAACTAACCACCAAACATTGCTGTTTGACATATTCACATATTTAAATAGGAGTGTTTGACTATCAAGTAACAAAGCACGCTCTCGAAAAAGACGAAGAGTAACAGAAGAATTGTTCAAGTGCTAAGCCACCCTACACTTGAATAAGCGCCAACAGAAACCCCACAGGCAATCTATTTTTATTTGAGGTCCTGAAGTAGCTTGGTAAGATCGGCCGGTGACATACTTTCTAGCTTTTGGCCATTCAGAAAAAATGTGGGAGTAGCATTGACTCCCAGCTTTTCTGCAAGGTGTAAATCAGCCTGAATTACGCCTTGCAAAGCCCCATCATTAATATCCTTGTTAAATGTATCCATGTTTAGTTCCAGTTCCATTGCTACCTCGGCTACATACTTTTTAATATCAAAGCCTGCAGTAAACCGTGACTGATCAGAAAAAAAACGAGTGCTCATTTCTTCAAACTTTCCTTGACGTGCAGCTGCTTCTGCCGCGTAGGCAAGGTAGTATGTATGATCATGAATTTGGTAGAGAGGGAAATATCTAAACACGTAGGCAACTTTTTTTGTGACTGCAACATTAGGACTGTCTGATGCGGTAAAGGTTGCTAAGTGCTCATGAAACACTTTGCATGCAGGACATTGATAGTCACTCATTACTGCAAGTGTATTACCTGCTTCCCTGTTCCACAAAGTTCTAGTTTGCGGTTTTTCTGTTTTTATTTTTTCAATAAGTTTTGGGTCAGGCCCTGCATTGAGTAATGAGTAGACGCCGTACAAAGCTCCAAAAAGGATTCCGATTCCAACGATTGAAAGAACAATACTTTTTGTATTCATAGCGCATAGACTACCCCAAAATATAGGGTGTGTCAAGTGGAATCGATATTTTTATTACTGTAAAATGACAAAGTAAAACTCTATTTAGATTGATATAACGCTCTAAACAAGAAATATATGTGCGTTAGCAGACATAAGTCTACTTTGCTAACCATACTATAGGTATAAAATACACACCTCGTGTGTATAACGAAGCCTATCCCCTACCCCTAGTGGTATGGCTCTGTATAACCATACTAGCTATCAGTACTATCGATGTCAATAGGTATTGATAGCTAGAAAATCAAACAGTTAAATTCAAATCTAAAAACAGAAGCACTTGTTAGTGTGATTATTGGAATTTTGATATTTGATTTTTGAATTCGGATTGGTAATATGGTACAGTATGTCGTATGCGGATTGAGAAAAATAAATTACTTCAAGGTGGTATTCTCCTCTTAATCATTGCAGCAGTCGTATTTTATTTTGAGAATCAGAAAGTTTTTGTAAATACAGATTTTTCTCAAAAGTATTTTTATCACAAAACAAAAGAACTTTCTCTCTTTGAAATTGGAGATGGATGGCGCGGAAACTTTACCTTCGATACCGAACGAGCAGTTGAGGGCAAAACAAGTATGACTCTCACATCTTGGTATGGAGCAAAGTCTGAAGTAATGCTAACAAAGACTATTCCGCTTGAATTGTATACCAAAGGCTATGTGCTTATATTTGTTAAAAATAAGCAAGAATTAGCCAAAATTAAAAATATATCTTTGGAGCTTAAAGAAGGCTCAAACAATAGTAAAACATATCCTTTTTTAAAGGATATTTCCCCTGGATGGAACAGAGTTGCATTCTTGGTGCCAGACTGGAAGCAAATCACCGATGTAACATTTAGCATAGAAGCGCAACCACAAACAATTGCAGAAATTAACATCGATCGCATGTGGTTGGAAAATACCGACGTCTATTCAAAAGACCTTGTATCGGAAAAACCAACATGGCTTAGTCTTCGCACTATTGGTCAGCGCACTTACCTATACTCATTCTCTCCAGAGCGTATTACCTATATGCTATCCAAACCAAACCATATGCGAAACGGTACAGTGACTGTTGGCATTATTCCTGAGCGAGCAAAAGAAATTCAACTCGGCATAAACGGAACGAATGTCCAAATTGGTAGCAACAATATGAAAACCTGTGTAGTAAATGCAAGTGGTAAGCAAGTAGTGCACAAGATATTGAAAGACACATCGGGAGCAAACGACTTGTATGTGTTTTTACGCGCAACATTGAAAGGCAATACCATAGCCTACGCTATTTCAAATAATGGGCTAGACTTTGAGGAGTGTGGAACTACTATGCGTACTCGTAAAGAACCACTCAGCATCTCTCTTAATGGTTCATATCTTATTGATGGCATTCAGGCAGAATACTTAGATTAAGATTGTCGTTGCTACACTTGCTATTGAATCAGAAAAACGCGGAGTAAATAAAGCAAATTGTACAGGGCTTGCAGTGGGTGACTGAGAATGATTAAATAAGAATGTATATACATTTTTTTTCACATATGAATAAACAGGGATCTATTGGACTCATTATTGGAATTGTAGTTGGACTTGTACTTCTTGTTGGAGGATATATGGCGGTGCGCACATTACTTCGCCCTTCCCCCACTACCACAACCACCACAACCTTTACAAACTCTCCTGGAGATATAGACCGTAGTGGGACAGTAGATGAATTTGATACGCAGCTATTTACCGGACATGACGGGTGTGCAAAAGACCAGCCTTGTTGGAGTCAGACGGTGGGTAAAACCAAAGATGGCGACAATCCGATATACGTCTCCGACCTCGACCTAAATGCGGATGGCATGATATCAACGAGTGACATTGAGTTGGTAAAATAATCTTCATGTATACATATCAAGTAGACTGGTTTACACCACAGTTGCCATTATGGGAAAAATACCTTTTACCATTTCGTGGTCAAACCAACCTATCATTTTTAGAGATAGGATCATTTGAGGGTCGATCTGCAGTTTGGTTACTGGAAAATGTACTAACTCATGATACTGCTCGAATGATTTGCATAGATCCTTTTCATGGGAGTATTGAAAATCAAAACAAACCCGGACTCGATATTACAAAAATCGAGGGTAACTTTGATAATAATGTAAATGAAACAGGCGTTGCTCACAAAGTGACTAAAATAAAAAAATACTCACATGATGCATTCGCAGACGTAAGCAAGTTGCAATTCGATTTTATCTATGTAGATGGATCACACACGGCACCTGATGTACTCTCTGATGCGGTGATGTATTGGCACCTCCTCAAGGTAGGAGGAATAATGATCTTTGATGACTATGAGTGGGATGAGCCTGGTATGACAGGGCTTAACACACCCCGACCCGCCATTGATGCATTTATACAGATACATCGTCCCTCAATTGAAGTGCTGTACAAAGGAATACAGGTAGTGATTAAACGGATACAATAAATCGGAATAACTTTAGATCAACTGCACCAAGGTCGTATTTATATCTCTCACTTCCCCTCAGGAAGTCGACTTTTGTTTTACCACTTTCAATTGCATAGCGGATAAGCCATGCCTTCAGCATAAGTCCCACGCTATAAAACTTCTGTTCAGGATCATAACCTGAGTTATAGAGAAGTACTTGGTTGTTATTTTCGAATATAAATACGGAGGCAACGGTTTGGGTGCCAAGCTTTAACACTGCAATTTTCTGCGACCAACCCGATATTCGTGTAGTGAGCAGATCTTGAAAAAAATCTTTCATCTCATCTGTCATAAAATGGTCTTTAGCAGTATCCGACAATCGGTGAAGTCGAATGAAAGTTTCAAAATCTTCAGGCGAGGGAACATTAAGGACAGAAAATGTGTGTGGAACAGTATCGAGGCGTTTGAATTTACGTTTTAGCTCTTTGCGATCAGTGCGTGAAAGTGATTCAAGATACTGTTCCCATGTAGATGGGAGTAGAACATAGGGTGATGTCTCCTGTTGTATTGGTGGCGAGGATACACGCTTTAACAGATCATGAAATAGTATCGAGTCCTCTCGAATGTAGTCATATTGGATTGTGTGTACACCAGATTCTTTCAGATGCGTGTGAACATGATCAATATCTGTTGCAACTATTAGTTCACCAAAGTCAGTAATCTCCTGGTTATTAAGGACCGGCTTCATGTCAACAAGTACCGCCTTGTCTGCTAAGAGTTCAAAATTGCCGTCATGTGAAAGAGAGATTGGACCAAAATGACGTGCAAATACACTTCGATACTCGTGGGTAGAGAAAGGATACATACCGTACTATTATCCGCAGTAAGCGGTTTATTTGCAAGGGTCAGCACCATGTGGCACCATGCGGACTGCAACAGTGCTTACATTTGGTACTGCTGCAAGTGCATTGGATGCATCCATTGCGGTTGGAAATGATATACAACCTTGTGTAGCTCCGTTTGTACTTGAATAGATGATGCCCGTTGGAAAATTGCAACCGGCGCCGTTATTTGGATCAAGATCTGCCGTAAAATTGCCAGAGCTGCCAGTAGAACGCTGTGGATCGAGATCGTTCCATCGAAGGTCCGCACACGCTTCAAAAATAGTTCCATCAGCTTGCTCTCTTGTGATTGTTCCCGGGACTGCATTAAAGCTAGATTCTCCCCCACCAGGCATATTGGAAAACGTTACAGTTCTTGCTAAGTTGACTGAGTCATTGTCCTTACAACTTGCTGGCGGATTTTCAAGAACGGTATACTGGCCTGGTTGTAGTTCGGTCGTAACCTCTCTATGAAGTGAACCATCCACAAGCACATTTGTATTTGATCCCAATGCAGCCTGGATGTGTGTGCCGCCCTCACCTGGTTGGACAATGTGCGAACATTCAACAACTGGTGCTTGTGTTGGCGCGGGGGGTGGGGCCTCTTCTGCTGC
>CAZLSE010000031.1:2097-10285 GCA_964562055.1 uncultured Gammaproteobacteria bacterium | reverse complement strand
CCTTACGCACAGTATTTTTACCGTGCAAACGGTCGGATGTATTGACCCTATGTGCTGAATGTGAGACGACAGCTTCGGATGGCATATATCCTATGATTATATCATAATAATCAGGAATAGCAAGTTAGCGAGCCGGTTCCACAGTTGTATATATGGGTGTTTTGCAGGCTCCTTCGTGCCTGAATTGGGTAGACTACAAATGGAATGTTTTTAGGCTGCTCCTTATTAAATGCAGCATAAGTAATAGTTTTGTACTGCTGATAGTAACGGATAAGATCTTGCAATCTAAGAGTGGTATAGACGCTGCCGTCAAGCACCATGTATTCATCTGGATCATGAGGGATAGACTCTACAAACGCGAATGGAACCAATGGGTAGGCATTTGAAAGATGTTTTTTAATAAGCTTTGCCCTATTATCTTGAGGAAGTATGATACATACCTGGTTAATTTGTTTTTGAAGGAGCACTTCGTCTACCACATAGTTTATTATTGAGCGCCCGTTATGGGGCAAGAGTACCGGCGGTATGGGGTTGGCTTTATGGTTTGCTACAATGTACGCACGCATAAAAGCATTATACTATGAGAGTGTCTATGATAAAAAAAACACGACTTACCCAAGCGGGTTTTGACGAAAAACAAACAGAGCTGGCAAAGCTCCAGGCAGAACGGGTGCAGGCGGTATCGGAACTTCAGCGTGCGCGTGAAATGGGCGATCTATCGGAAAACGCAGCGTACAAAGTAGCACGAACTAAGCTGTCGGGAATTGATAGACGCATTCGATTTTTGGAACGGATTTTAAAACGAGTCGACATCATTCTCAAACGAACCGACGGGAAAGCAGGCATTGGCAGTGTAGTGACGTTTGCTGAACAGAATTCCTCCGAGGTGACATATACGTTAGTAAACGGCTATGAGTCGGATATTGGAAAAGGAAAAATTTCTATATACTCTCCTATAGGCAGGGCATTTCTTGGTAGGAGTAAGGGGGAAATTGTCAATGTGGCCGTACCAGCAGGAAATAAACAATATCGGATTATTTCTATAAAATAGTCTCCAATGCTCTATCCCTTCGTAAAGTCTGCGTATGTCGCTATTTGAAGCGCTTACCACTCGACTTTACTCATGGACAGATTACTCAGCTTCATCTGTTACTCGACAAGAGTTCCAATAGTTTCACCGTATACAATCTTTTCAATATTGTCGAGGGAGTTTAGGTTAAAGACAATAACCGGAATTTTTTCACGCTGACACAGCGCAAATGCGGTGTTGTCCATAACAGTCAGTCCCTGTTCAAGCGCTGCCTGGTAGCTTAGTTTTTTGTAGAGTTTGGCATCCTTGTTTTTCTTGGGGTCGGAGGTATAGACACCGTCAACATTACTTCCTTTTAACAGTACGTTACAGCTAAGTTCCGCCGCCTTAAGCGCTGCTGCCGAGTCGGTGGTGAAAAAGGGACTTCCGGTACCACCCGCAAGAATTACAATTCTTCCTTTTTCCAGATGACGTATCGCCTTTCTTCGAACAAAGGGTTCGCAAACTGACTGCACATCTACTTCCGACATAACGCGCGTAATTCCACCCTCCTGTTCAATCTCCTCTTGGAGCGCGAGTGCATTCATAACGGTACCCAACATACCAATATAATCTGCAGCTGCCTTATCTACCGATGTGCCAGCAGTTTCACGACCACGGAACAAATTACCCGCTCCTACCACTATTGCAATTTCTATCTTTGATTTTTTTTGAAGTTGTACCACGTAAGCGGCAATTTTTTGTACTGCCGAAAAATCCAAACCTTTGTGTGTTTCTGCATTTCCGAAAAGTTCACCGGTTAACTTAAGAAGAATACGTTTATATTGAGGAATAGTGGTCATACGAGACAAATTGTGCGAATTATAATATGTGCAGAACTTATTATACCAACCCGGAAGACTGAATTACAAATAACAAATTACAAATATCTAATCAAATACAAATCAAATTTCGAATTATAAAACAGTTTTGTAATTTGTGATTAGTGATTTGTTTGTCTATTTGGCCATTGACTCATTGTTAAATTGAAAATGGTTATTTTCTTTGGGGTGTTATAATTGGAATCTGAGTTAGCCGGGGTGGCACAATTACCTGTCCCTCGAAGTCCTCCGATTCGGTGGACGAAGTGGGAGCAGACATGCGAACAGCTCGGTTATAGTGAGATTACAATTGCCGGGGTGGCGAAATTGGCAGACGCGCAGGTTTTAGGAACCTGTTCCCGTAAGGGATTGGAGGTTCAAGTCCTCTCCCCGGCACACATCGGACTTTCACTAACGGTTTCCCCCTGCGGGGACTAACTCGCTCTAATTCCTCACTTGCGTATCGGAAAGTGCGAGTTGAGCAAGTCCTCTCCCCGGCACACATCGGACTTTCACCTGGATGGTAATATTGTTACACTCACTACTTTACTTTCTCCTTGTCTCAATAAACTTTCCTCACTCCCAAAATATTCCGGCCATTTGATAATGGGTTCGATACAACAAAAATCCTGACTGTATAGTTTTGGCCCGCTACTGTCGGGTGCAAAACTCGTCCAGAGTGCCGCCGAATGAAAACCATGAGAAATTAGCTGATATGTAGCATGTGGAAGTTTTATGATGTTTGATTTTTCCAGATCAATGTATCCATTTTCTTCGACATTTGTCATTTGTGATTTGTTATTTATCTTCAGGGTTTCCCACCCGTGAGGCGTATCCCAATAATAGTGGAGTCCAGCATTTACCGGCACCGCATCACCTTTTATATTGGCAACTGTTACTGCGTGTGAAAATGCATCGCCCAAAGAAAACGTTTGAGATATTTTTAATTCAGCATTATAGGTAGGAGTAGGTGTCGTATGGGTACTAATGGTTACACTTGTTGCAGTTTGTTCTTCCACTATCCAGTCAAGAGTGCGCGCGTATCCGTGAAACGGAAGATTCCATTTGGGGTCTTGCCCCTCCTTATCAAAACTAGGTGCGCAGATATGCGTATTGCCGACCTTCCCGTCTAAACGATTGTATGTTCCTAGGACTTTTGAATTTTTATACGAGAGCTCAGCAATTCGACCGCCCTGGAGATCTATATCGAGACACCAATTACTGATTTTTAATTTGAAATTTTTATTCAATTTTAAATCTCTAAATTAATAATTTAATAACAAAATCAATCAAGATTTAATTAAAATTCAAAATTTGAAATTTAGAATTATTCTTGTGTTGGAAGATCCTTCATCATGTTTTGAAGATCATCCATATTAATATTTACTCCGCTTTCCTGCATCATGGTGTCAAACGATGGCATAGGAGTGACATTCACTGGCTTAGTAATTGTGACCGGGCTGTAATCAAAGGTCATGGTTATTGATCCCTCGCTAGATGGGGTAACCATTTTACGAGCTAAGTACTCCTTTGTATCAATCCAAAGTCGTGTGGTGGTACTTGTTGTTTTATCAGTCATTTCGAATATGACACAGGTCAAATTGCCGCATTTTTCAGTTCCCTGTTTTTTAACTTGTAGGTCTTTTTCTTTATCCTTTGCAAACTGAGTCATTTCTGATTTAAACGATTCAACATCAAAAAATCCTTGCTTGTCTATCTTACCCTCTTCTTTCATGGGTGGGTAGGCAATCCAAGAATCTGAGTCGGCATTTTTTACATACGTTGTGTTGTCAAACACAAGATATGTCCCTTCTTCTTTACCATCAATACTTGATGTTGATTGTGTGTTATTTTTTCCGTCCATTTGAATTTTAGTTACCGTTTTTTTCCCTTCATATTCTGATACAGAAGTGACACTGTATCCGCTTCCCATTGCAACAACTGCATTTGCTGCATACATACAAAATTCTTTATCAAATGCACAATCTTTGAGGACTGCTTCTTGCGCGGCTTTCATTTCCGGTGATACGGCTGGACTTTTTTTTTCTTGAAAGAAAAAATAACCACCAATCGCTAAAAGTAGAATAAGAAAAATAATAACGGGAGACATTTTGCTTCCTGACTGTTTTTGGGTTTCCATATAAATTATGAATGGATAACGAGATAAGTATACTACTTTGTGTGTGGGGGTGATACGGGTCTTGTAGACCAGCGCCATAAGGTTAACGTTCGACTAACCATATTTTTATCAAGATATGCATACTCCTCATTGCTTCCAGAGGGGAAGATAATTGTTCCATTCGGTTTGTACTGGGTATCGGTTAGTCGGCATTCGAAGTATGATGATTGACGTCTCGTTGTTAGTCCTTTATATGCATCTGGACTCGGAACAAAATGCATATTCATATCAACTAGTCTGAGTTGGTTTTTTTTTACATCTATTTTTAGTTCCTCAGAAAGTCCTCTTATAACTGTCTCCATTGGATTTTCACCTCTTTTACCTTTTTCCGCAATTGACCCAGGTAATGTATCACGGGTACGCTTCGCTTTTCCAGTGGGGTTGCCTTTTTCATCAATCTCCAGTCTTTTTTCTTCGTGCAGATACCAAACATTTCCGTCAAACTCTTTTATTACGGTAGCATAAACGGGATTTGTTTTTCGAAAAAACTCTCGTCCGATTGTTACGAGTTCACAATCTTTGTGTATTCTCCATTCAGTTAGTAGCTGAAGAATTTCACCTTCGGGCCAGCTATCAACTGGAATGTGATATGACTGAAGTAAAAATATCAACTCATCTGTTGTACGAATTTTTTTTCGATCTATGGGCACAGGCTTAAATAGTTGATATATATTATCTACAGCTTCTTTTCCCATATCTATAGTATATACCTTGTCAATTTGACATATACATAATAGATATCTATAGTACTTGCATTACTATTTCTACCATTTATACCTATGGATAGAAATCTTGCTCTCGAATTTGTCCGTGTTACCGAAGCTGCTGCCATTGCCTCTTCTATGTGGATTGGACGGGGTGATAAGCATGCTGCCGACGGGGCCGCTGTTTCGGAGATGCGTAAGCGATTTAACCAAATTGACTTTCGAGGAAAAATTGTTATCGGTGAAGGTAAAAAAGACAAAGCCCCAGAGCTTTTTAATGGTGAACTGGTTGGAAAGGGTGAGGGTCCCGTTATGGATATCGCAGTTGACCCGCTTGAATGCACCGACAGCGTTGCCCACGGCCGATATAATGCCCTTGCTGTGGTAGTGGCCGGACCTGAGGGCACGCTTCTTCGCGCACCCGATACCTATGTGGAAAAGATTGTGGTTGGAAAAGCGGCACGGGATGTAATAGACCTTGATGCGCCAACCGGAGATAATGTACGTAAAGTCGCAAAAGCTATTGGGAAAGATGCCAAAGAGTTAACCGTTATGGTACTTGATCGGCCCCGCCATGAAAAGCTCATAGTTGATATTCGAAAAGCCGGTGCCCGAGTTCGTCTTATTACCGATGGCGATGTAGCAGGAGCGCTTGCCACTTGCCTTCCCGATTCGGGTATAGATATGCTTATGGGTATCGGTGGAAGCACTGAAGGAGTGTTGGCATCGGTACCGCTTAAAACCCTTGGCGGCCAGATGCTTTTTCGATTTCAACCCAGAAATGAAGAGGAAAAAAAAGAAGTGCTCGCAATGGGAGTTTCCGATTTAAAAAAAATTTTTACGGTAACCGATCTTGCCAAAGGGAATGAACAAACGTTCACTGCAACAGGTGTAATTGATGGTCCTCTGCTCCCTGGCATTGTCACGAAAAACGAAACCATTATTTCACATTCGATGGTGGTGCGCGCAAAGTCGGGCACCATTCGCTATATTACCACTCATCATCACTATGACCGGAAAAACAAATACTATGAAGACAATCTGAAAAAGTTAAAATGATTGGTGCGTTATTAGGGAGCGATTTCGGCAGTTACAATAAGACGGCGAAGGGTGGTGCCCGGGGGCCAACAGGTCATAAGGGTAAGTGTTTTTTTTGCACTGTCGGGTGATAGATATTCTACTTTATCGGCATCCACATACCGCAATTCATCCACGAGATAGTGGAACGTTTGATTGTTATATGTGATGTAAATATCATCACTTTTTTTCAGTTTGTACAGGAGATAAAAAACTGCATTGTATTGGTTTGCTATTTCCCAGTTGCGCGATGAGTGGGCAAACAAAAACGTGTTACCCACCTGTCCGGGAAACACCGTACCGCGGGCATGAGCAATACCTTTTGCCAATGCGCGCTGATACTCAGACTTGGTATACGGATCTACATTGGGTACAACCTTTACATTCGCGTTAATACGAGGCACAGCAATACTGTAGGACATGTCTACAGGCTTTGGTATTTTGGTAAGAGCTACTTGCTTTGTTACCAACTGATACCGAATCTCTTCGGTTAGGGGTGGCCCAAAAGTGAGTACTGCCATTACAATACCTGCAAGAACACTCACTCCTTCCACACCCATCAAAATAACTCCGACGTATTTAGAGATTCTTGCTTTTTTCTTTCGTTTTTTTATAGACGACATATCCTAACCCAAGTGTAGCAACTGCAATGGCAATAATGTATACCCATGCATATTTATTATTCTTTACTGCCTCTTGCATTGCACCCAGCACTCCGCCTTTTTGTGCCTCTTCAGATTCGCCAAGAACTGCTGCGCCCTCTTCTGCAGGCTCTACCTGTTCTTGGTCGGTTGCTCCCTCTTCAGCACCTTGTGCTATGCCCTCATCTTGAACAGGAATGGCACCACCCTGTGCAGATGTTGTTGTAGTAGTTGATGTTGTGGTGGTGATTACGGTAATTTCGCTATCGCCTATAACACCCGAGCCGTTGCCAAATGTATTATATGCGCGAATCACATAATAATATGTTTTTCCGCAGTCTGGCACTGTGTTGGTAAAGGACCCGTCTTCGTTTGGTCCAATAGACACTTCGCCAACTTTGTTACTTCCGTCTACTGCAAAACTTGTATTTTCGCTTCGGTATATTTCAACCTTTACCGTTTTTCGTGTATCGGTATCGTTTGCGGTACGGAATGTAATTTTATATTCACAGCTCCCCACTTTGCTTTTGTTGTAACTTATTGGGGTGCTTGGGGCATCTTCGTTAAAATCAACGGACACAGTTGCACTTGCTACTGCACTGTCACCCGTTGCGGTTGCAGTTGCATAGAAACTATATGTTCCATTAGTGGATAAAAGCACGTCATTTATAGGACACTCGCCGCTGTTGCCGCCTGCCGCAAGCGCAATGTCTCCGCCAAACTGACTATATCCACCGTCGGTAGGACCTTTTTTGTAACAGCGTACGGTTACTTCGCGGTTAAGTAAATCAAGTGCGACAAAACTTAGGGTAAATGTTTGATTGATAGGTGTTTTTGGTTGTGACAGTCGAATTGAGGTATTGGTGATTGCATAGGTTGTACCCGCAACCATACCCGCAGTAACGACAGTTACTAAAACTCCTACTATTTGTCCAAATCTCTTTTTATGCATACCATATCCAAGTACAAATGCTAACAGTCCAGCTACGGTGAGTAAGATTGATGCGAATGTCCATGCATTGTCGCTTCCTGTTGCAGGAAGTGTGGATGCACCGAGTACCTCGCCCACTACCTCACGTTTTTCTTCACGCTTAACATTGACGGTTGTGTCAAGTTGCGTATTACGGACTACGGTGATGTTGGTTCCTACAAACGTTCCGGTATCATCGTTTGCCACCACCTCTGCATTTTGGGTAGATGTACCCTGTGCCAATGCAAGATCGCGGTATGTTCCTGGTTTTTGGTCGTTACTAATGTCGGCAATATAGGTAAGTGTTACCACTTCGCCTGCTATCATATCGCCTAGTTGCCATGTGCCGGGTGAGGCATAAGTTGGCTCGGTGGTAATCCCTGGTTTAAGGTTGCCTCGTACACTTGATATTGCGGTCCAGCTGCCTGCTCTGTAGGTAAAGCCTTTTGGAGGCAAGTCGATAACAGTTACTCCGTTCACATTATTTTTATCTGCGGCAACGGTGAGTGTGTAGGTAACGTCGGCTCCCGGTGATTGGTCGATAAGCTCTTTGTTGTTTGATTTTTCAATCAGCAAATCTGGTTCGACAAACTGGTTGCCAATGGTACAGATAACGGTTTGACCTTCGCCAACAGAGATTCGTTTTGTGGTGCTTACCTCATCTTCGAAAACTACTGCAATTGCCTGTTTAATTCCAAAGAGTGATGTTAATTGATCTGGTATCTCT
>CAZLSE010000031.1:0-2087 GCA_964562055.1 uncultured Gammaproteobacteria bacterium | reverse complement strand
GTTGGTGTTGGGGTTGCTGTAAGTGGGTTATTAGCTCTACACCACTCTTCACCTGTGTGTGGTGCTGGATGTCCGTTAGTTGCAAGTGGTCCACCATATTCATAGTCTTTATTTTGTTCATCGCCATGAGTTTGGTGAGTTACCCATGCGGATGTTGCTATCTGCTGCGCATTCCATCTCCCACTACTTTCGTTGTAATGACAGATATTCATCTTGCTTGTTGATGGTGTATGTGTTGGACTTGGGGTCAGTCCTGGATCGGTTGTTGGTGTTGGGGTGGGAGTTGTGGTAACGGCATCACAGGAGATACCGGTTAACTTCCATCCTGTTTGTTGCACTTCTCCCAAAACGTATGAACCAGGAAGAACCGGAGTAAATTCGGTTGCACCGTTTTCATCAGTTGTCTGATCAGTAAAATTACTCAGTGTAATTTCCCAATCTTCCATACCCTCTTCGCCCTCGTCTTGGGTACCATTTCCATTAATATCATTAATTTTGGTAACGACAACTTTGCCAAATGTGTCGGCATTAGTTACCGTACATGTTTTTGTTTCGCCTGCGGCGATCGTACCTGAACAATTATTGTTTAACTCCTTATATCCATCTGGTAATGTTGGCTCGGTTACCGAGTATGACCCTGCGTCGAGCGTTATTTCTGTGCCTGTTGCAGACCCTTTAAACGATGTTGGGGCTGCGTTGGTGCCGGTTGCGGAAAGCGTAAAGTCGTCCGCCTCAAGTGTGCCGCCGTAGGAGTTGTTTACTACTTTAGTAACAATAAGGGTTGCAGGCTGGTCGGAATTATAAATAGTACACGTGGTACTTTCACCGAGTCCTAATGTAATTTCATTATTCGCATTTACCGATACGTTGTTGGTACAGTTCCAACTCCCACTTGTATAGGTTGTTGGACCTCCTGTTTCGGAGAGTGTATAGGTGCCTGCATCAAAGCTGTTGTCGCTATCAACTGGTGTGGTGCCGCTAAACCCTGTTGGGCCAGATGCATTTAAGATCCACGCTGTTGCAAGCGCAGTTCCACCATTGTCGTTTGTGACAACTTTTCTGAGATGAAGTTGTGGTTTAATGTCGTCGTTGGTGATTGTGCATGTTTTGGTTTCACCTGGTAGCAGAGTTACTGATCCAGTTGTGGAACAGTCGCCACCCCAGTCACCTGCAACATAGGTGTCAAGTGGTGTTTCAGAAACAGTATATGTTCCCGCACTTACTGAATGACTCCCCCATGTCGAATCGATACCATCTATTTGAACTGCAAAGTCGTTTGCAACTTTTGTTCCTCCATTATTATTCACTACTGTTTTTGAGAGAATGAGAGTTGCTGCTTTATCGTCATTTGTGATTGTACATGTTGCAGTTCCACCGTTTGGTATGGATACACTTGTACAGTTATCATACGATGTCGTGTATTGTGAGTCTGTGTTTTCGAAAACGGTATATGTTCCGTTATTTACTGTAAGTGTCACTTCACCATCTGGTGACGTGGTGTCGGTAAATGTTGTATTTGCTCCACCGTTTACTTTGAAAGTAAAGTCGGACGCAACTTTTGTTCCGCCATTGTCATTAATAACAACTTTTTTCACAACAAGTGTTGCGGGTTGATCATCATTGGTGATTGTACATGTCGCCGAACCTCCGCTTCCTAATACGACATTGGTACAGTTGCTGTACGATGGGGTATATCCACTTTTAGGATCTTCAACAACGGTATATGTTCCCTTATCAACAGTGACTGTATTTGAACAGTCTGCTTCAAATGAAGTAGATGTTCCGTTATTTACAGTGAATGAAAAATCTTCACATTTTAATTCTCCCCCGTATTGATTATTCAGTACTTTTGTAACAGTGAGTGTTGCTGGTTCATCGTTGTTGTTGATAGTACAGGTAACAGTGTCGCCCAGTCCAACGGCAACAGAACTGCCTATAACTGGAGCTTCTGTGTTGGTTACACAGCTCCATGTTCCTGGGGTATAACCTGTTGGTCCTGTTGACTCGGATAATGTATATGTACCTGCGTCAAATGTTGTATCGCTTGTTGCGCCGCCCGCACCTGATATGGTTGTGGGACCAGT
Organism: uncultured Gammaproteobacteria bacterium; assembly: GCA_964562055.1. Classification (GTDB taxonomy): domain Bacteria; phylum Patescibacteriota; class Microgenomatia; order UBA1406; family GWC2-37-13; genus JAKBEU01. The sequence continues at coordinate 3 of CAZLSE010000031.1, read as the reverse complement.
TGC
>CAZLSE010000030.1:0-18532 GCA_964562055.1 uncultured Gammaproteobacteria bacterium | reverse complement strand
TTCAAAAGCCTGAATGGAATAGTCAGAGCATGTTGGATAAAAGCGACAACCAGTAAACAATGCAGTCTGGAAAAAAGATATCCGTTTATATCCGCGAATAAGGGCTAAAATAAACCGCTTCATAGAGTTATGATAACAAAGTTAATGACTGGTGAGCCCATACTACCAATAACCAAACAGTAATTACAAATGACAAATAACAAATCATACAAATGAATTACCAATGTCAAATCTCCAATAACATCTACTTTCCAATTACTTACTACCAATTAAATTTCATTGTCCAAAATTGGAAAACAGTTTTGTTATTTGTGATTAATTTTTTGTGATTGAATTGTGGATTTGTGATTTGACATTTGAAATTCTCAAAAATGGTGTAATCAGCTATTATTAAGATTCAGAAGCAGGTGAAATATATTATAATAATAACCATGAAGTTTACTATTCTGACGCTCTTCCCCAAGATGATCGAAGGTTTTTTACATGAGTCAATTATCAAACGTGCTCAAGAAAAAAAATTGGTTGAAATTAAAGTTGTTAACATTCGTGATTTTGCGCTCGACTCCTATGGCACGGTGGACGGTCGTCCCTATGGTGGTGGTGCGGGTATGGTGCTTCGTGTGGATGTACTTTCAAAGGTTTTTGACCGATTACCTCAACCCCGTCATACGATATTAACTTCTGCAAAAGGGAGGCAATATTCTCAAGCCGATGCAAAACGATTGTCAGAATATGAACATATAGTTCTGCTTGCTGGACACTATGAGGGAGTTGATGAACGAGCTATGCAGTATGTGGACGAGGAGATATCAATGGGTGACTTTATCTTAACGGGTGGTGAACTTGTGTGTGCTACCTTATTGGACTCAATAGTTCGCCTGATACCCGGTGTACTTAAAAAAGAAGACGCCACAGTGGATGAAAGTTTTTTTACTGTTCCTATTGATATTCTTATTCAGGCAACGGGTTCTCATCCTGTTTTGGATCAACTCATAATAAAAGGAAAAAATGAGGTTCAACTCCTTGAGTATCCTCACTACACGCGACCTGAGGATTATGAAGGGTATAAGGTACCCGAAGTGCTTCTTTCGGGAGACCCAAAAAAAATTAAAAAATGGCAACTGCTTAATGCGTTTGAACAAACGCTTACCAAACGCCCAGATCTTCTGAAATAATTCTCATTTAGTACTTGTTTTTACCATTACGTGTAATACTACAATCAGATTGTCATAATGCACATATATTTTACTTCTTCTATTGCTGGTAAAAAAAATTATAAAAGAGTATGAGTTAATTCGCAAGTATTTAGAGATAAATAAACGCACTGTTATTGCAGATCACATCATCCACTCTTCAGAAAAAGCTATCCTACTTGAAACTGAAGAGCAACGAGAGCGATTTCATAAAAAATTGCGTCATTGGATTATGAGTGCACAATGTGTGGTCGTTGATACTTCATTTCCTTCGGTGAGTGTCGGATTTGAAATATCGCTTGCATTGCAACTACAAAAACCCGTCCTTGTTCTTTTCCAAAATGAATCACCCACCCTTCTTTCGGGATATGATAATGGAAAGTTGGTGTGTGAAAAATATAATGTGCATTCGCTTAAATCAATCTTGAATGATTTTCTTTTATTTGCCAAATCACAAGAAGAGCACCGATTTACGTTTTATATTTCTTCAGAGCTTGGGCATCACCTCACAAAAGCTGCAAAGAAAAAAATATCCCAAAATCGGTGTATCCTCAAACTTTAATTGAAAACGATAGAAACAAAGAATAAGGTAGTACTTACTTTATGACTTTAATGTGTTTATGAGAGCTTTTCATCCCTCTTACAATCCGACAAGATTTTTTGAGGTGTGTAAATATTCACAAAAAACTCGTATCACTGCTTCATTTGCCCCGCCCTCTTTTGCCTTTTCCTTCACATAGATGACAAATGTGTCTTCATTCTTTTTGATACATTGGTATTGTCGTTCTCCTGAGTGTGCGCGGACTTTATATATCATGTGCTAAGTATAGTTTGTATTATTGACTTATTTTGTCTAATCTGGCATACTTTAACTGTTACTTAATTAGTAATAGAAATATGATACAGGCCAAACAGTTTTCCGAAAAAATTTATTCAATGAATGGTATTTCAAAAAAAACTACTGAAGACCATCTTAAGTTGTATACCGGTTATATAAATAAATATAACGAGATCTCAGAAAAACTTTTGCAATTAAGCGGTGATGATTTAACGAAGGCCAATCAAGTATATTCTTACGTGCGCGCACTTAAAACTGAACTAAGTTTTGCTTGGAACGGGGTTTTTAATCACGAAATCTACTTTGCTCATTTAGGGGGTGTTGGGGGGATGGCGAGTGGTGCACTTTCGGACCAAATAACAAAAGATTTTGGTTCATTTGAAAATTATAAAAAAGATATGAAGGCCTCTGCCCTCAGTGCGCGGGGATGGGTCTGGACGGTGTGGCATCCACGAGAGTCAAAGCTTATAAACCATGTGGGAGATACTCAAAATACCTATGCATTTTGGGGGGCAACACCATTTCTCGCCCTCGACACATATGAACATGCATATTTTGCGGATTATGGTGTAAATAGAGGCCAGTATGTTGACTCTTTTTTTGAAAATGTTGACTGGAATGTTGTAGAGAAAACGTTTGAAGCCATTCAAAAGTAAATGCAAACCTTTCACATCTTGATTGGCGACTCTTTTTTTGCTATAACATGTACCTATGATCTCACTTAGTAATGTGACGAAACAGTTTGGAGTTAAAACTGCCGTTTCAAACGTTAGCCTCACAGCAAAACAAGGAGATATAGTTGGTTTTGTAGGGCCAAATGGTGCAGGCAAAACCACAACCATGCGTCTGATAGTCGGACTTCTTCGTCCTACATCTGGCGCGGTTACCATATTTGACAAAAACCCTATTCGGGACAGAATGGACATACTTCCCCGATTGGGGTACTTACCCGAAAATAACCCACTTCCTCAGGATATGACGGTTGAGGAGTATTTATCGTTTATTGCGCGTGTAAAAAAAGAGTCAAATTTGGAAAAAATAGTTTTAGATCTTCATATAGATGATGTTCTTCACAAACGAATAGAGCAACTATCACGTGGGTATAAACAACGAGTTGGACTTACAGCAGCTTTGTGTGGAAATCCAGATATACTCCTTCTTGATGAGCCCACTTCTGGACTTGATCCAATAGAACAGGATGTGATAAAGGACTATATAGCGAAGTTGGCAAAAAAAAGAACCATTTTATTCTCAACACATATATTATCTGAAATCGAAGACGTGGCGACTCGATTGCTTATGATTCATAATGGCTCTGTGTTGTATGATGGACATAAACCAAAAGGGAAAGGATCAGTAGAGGTTTTGTTTAAAAAATTAATTAAAAAGGAAAAATGAGAGAAGTGTATAAAAAAGAGATTGGTCAAATGTTAGGTTCACCTGCAGGCTATATAGCCCCTGCCCTCTTTGCGCTGTTTCTAGGATATATGTTCGTAAAAGATGTATTCGTTATAGGTTCTGCATCGTTAAGGGCTTTTTTTGGAGTTGCACCATGGCTACTTTTTATCTATATTCCCGCACTCGCCATGCGGTCACTAAGCGAAGAAAAAAGAACTAATACACTTGAAGTATTATTAACTCTTCCAATCTCTGAAAGAGGAATAATTGCTGGTAAACTTTTTGCACTATCAATGATTACTGCGGTTTCATGGGGACTTACACTTTCAGTGCCCCTTGTGCTTGGATCACTTACAAACATATCCGTATTGGAATCACTAATAGGATATGTTGGAGTATTTCTTTTTAGTGTGATGTATATTTCCTTTTCGTTATATGTTTCCAGTCGTATTCCCAATCAAATTGCATCGTTTCTTGTATCGAGTATCGTGCTTTTTTTTGTAACAACTCTCTCATCTGATTTTCTCGCCAACATACTTCCAAAGGTTGTGCAAGATTTTCTCTTAATAGTAAGTCCTACTCTCCATTTGGATAATTTTTCAAAAGGGGTAATTGATTTTCGTTCGCTTGCCTATTTTTTTGGATTAACTTATCTATTTTACGAGTTGACAGTTGCTGAACTAGCAAAGCGATCATAATGAAAAGACTTATTGGTTTTTTTATCGCCGGCGTATTTTTTATATTATTTACTTTTTTTCCGGTGCGAATTGATCTCTCAAAAGGGAGAGCATACACGTTAGCTCCTTCCACAAAAAAAATTGTTAGCTCACTTTCAAAAAACGCACGCATCACATTTTATGTTTCAAGCGATATTCCAACCCGCCTCATTCCTTTGCGTAATGAAATTACGCAACTTTTTCAGGAATACCGACGTGCATCAAAGCGATTGGCTATAGAAACAAAAGATCCAAAAAATGATTCTGAGGCCACAAAAAAAGCAGAAGAGATGGGCATACCTAAACTCCAATATTCTCAACTGGAGCAAAACAAATATCAAACCTCTTCTTTCTATTTTGGTGTTGTTATTGAATATGACGGTAAAACAGAAATAATTCCTCAGGTAAGCGACTATGCAAATCTTGAATATACAATTACTTCAGCGTTATATCGGCTAACAAAAAAAGAGATACCAAGTATAGGCGTCATCGGTGACCCTCAAACTTTCTCTCAGCAATCACGATTAGGAGTACTGAAACAAACGCTTGCTCAGCAATACTCTGTTCGTGATATATCGTTTGATAATAATGATGAAGAAAATAAAGATCCTCTCAACAATCTCAGTACATTAGTTGTTGTGGATGATGGGATAACAACGCTTTCAAGCGACATAATAACAAAAATTAAAAAATTCTATGAAGCTGGCAAACATGTAGTGGTGCTTGCAGGTGGAGTATGGATAGATGAACAATCTCTTCAAGCAAGCGAAGCTATGAGTAATATTAATGAATTAACAGCAACATATGGCGCACAAATAAATAGCGATCTCGTGCTTTCAACGTCAGCAGAATATGTAAATTTTGGAAACGCAACAATGCAATTTTTAACCCCATATCCTTTTTGGATTCGAACAAATATATTTAACCAAGAATCACCACTTTTTATAAATACTCAGTACGTAACCTTCCCATGGACAAGTTCAATTTCCTTGACAAAACAGGGCTCTATAAAAATTACCCCGATAGTATCATCGTCTAAAACATCATGGTCTCAAACCAAAGAATTTATTCTTGATCCCAACTCACTTCCCCAACCTCTCGCGAACGATTTAAAAGAACGAATTCTTGGTGTGGAATTAAAAAATACGAAAGGTGGGGTTATGATAGTCGTTCCATCTTCCCGTTTTGCAATGAACCAGTATCTAAGTCAGGGAAGTGGAAATCTTGATTTTATTCTTAACGCTATAGATCAGATTAGTTCAAATGGTGCACTTGGTGGTATTCGTTCACGAACTGCATCATTTTATCCCATCCCCGACATGACAGACGCTATGAAAAATGTATATAAATACACCGCACTTGCCGGAGGTACAATCGTTTGGACGTTTTATTTGATCTTTCGATTTATTAAAAAAAGGAAATTGCTTGAAAACTAGTTTGTGTTTACATATCGAGCAGACTTTGTGCTTCCGATTTTTTTAATAATTCCCTTTTTTACAAGATCTTGTACGTCGCGTAGCACTGAATCTTCAGATATATCGGGAAAAATTGTATTAAATGCTTTGTTTTGTAAAAATCCGATTTCCTGAATGTATTCAACAATTTTAATTTGGCGCTCAGTTAAAAATATTTGCTGTCCTCCAATTTTTTCCTTCATTTTTACATCGCGTGAGAGCTTTTGAATCTTTTCTTTGATACGGGTAAATTCAACAGAAGCTCCAAAACTAAAGTATTCTAGCCATGATGTGAGATCTCCAGCGGAAGCTTTTTGCAGATATTCGTAATATGAAATTGCATCGCGATCAAAATATTCTTCTAGTGAAAAAAATCTCCGTATATCATATCCTCCTAATAACAAGACAAGAGTTGTAAGGGCTCTCCCTGATCGACCGTTTCCATCTATAAACGGATGTATACGAACAAATTCATGATGTACAATACCAGCTTTAAGTATCGTGTGTATTTGTTTAGTCTCTTCTTTATTCATCCAGTGAATAAATTCTTTCATGAGAAAAGGCAGCTCAAGAGGTGACGGTGGCTTAAAGGTAATTTCTCCAGTTGAAGAGTTTCTGATGATTACTTGTTTAAGCCGATACGCTCCCGATTGTTCAGGGGTAAGAGTCTTTTCTGTAAGAATTCGATGGAGTTTAAGAATAAGTTGTTCTGTAATTTTGTCAATTTTTCTTTTTGCTTCTTCATCAATAAAAGTGATTACTTTTCTATAATTAATAACTTCCTGGATATCACGTGGTCTTGCCGCAACTTGCTTACCTAATAAAACGTCTTTTGCTTCTTCTTTTTGTAACATATTCCCCTCAATATGAGTGCCGTGATATGCAGCCCTTACAATGGCATCTTCTTTAAACTGTTTTTCCCATAAAGGTAATAACGGCGCAGTTCGTATTACTTCCTCAGCAGCTTCCACACGAGAAATGTTTGTAAGGATTTGGTTTGTGATAGTAAAAGTTGGATTAAACATAATTAAAGTAACGTTATTTCCCAAATCGACGTTTCCGAAGACCAAAATCTAAAACTGCTGCCTCTAATTCTTCTGGGTCAAAGTCTGGAAACAATTTTTCGGTGAAGTAATATTCACTATACGCCCCTTGCCATGTCATAAATCCTGATATACGTTGTTCCCCGCTTGTTCTAATAATTAAATCAGGATTGGGATGTGGTAGTACTGCAGTATCAAGACAGGCATCTACTGATTTTTCTCCTGACGCGTTCATTTTTTCAATAGCACGCATTATTTCATCACGACCCCCATAATCAAGGGCAACAACAAAGTAATAGGTATCAAATTGTTTTGTAACCTGCTCGGCTTCTTCAATTTTTTTTCGCAACTGGGGTGGAATTCTGTCTTTTCTTCCGATGTGGACAATTCTTGTCTGTTCGGCTATAGCTTCTTTTTTTTGAATATCAATTACTTTTTCAGCTAGTTTCATTAAATATCCCACTTCGTCATGTGAACGATCCCAATTTTCTGTAGAAAATACCCAAAACGTAATGATTTGAATGCCGAGACTTTTCGCTTTTCTGCTTAATTTTTTAATATTTTCAAGACCCTGACGATGGCCTTCAAAGGTTGGGAGACCGCGTTCTTTTGCCCACCGTCTATTCCCATCTGCAATTATTGCAATATGCTTTGGAATCGTGTGTGCATTCATGTATTTTATTATACCGCAGATTTTCCGCGACGCTTGACTACAATATAAAAATTAAGTATAGTTTGAGCATGTATACTCCACTTTTTATGCTTCTCGCACAGGTAAGATTTGACAATCCTGAAATTAATCCTACTGCAAAATATAGTTCCATATCATCTTTCACTAATTTACTGGTTCCTCTTATGTTGGTTGTTGGCGGACTAATGACTCTTATCATGCTTATGTACGGAGCTTTTCAGTATTTAAAAAGTGAAGGTAATCCTGAGGCAATAAAAAAAGCTCAGTCAACACTGGTGTATGCACTTCTTGGAATCTTTCTTATGTTTATTAGTTTTGTTATAACCCGAGTTATTGGGTTTATATTTAAAGTTGATATGCCACTATGAAAACAATATTAGCTCAAGTCGATCCAAAAGAAATTTTTGGAACAATTAAACCACCGGTCGATGATCCACTCTATACAGGAACTAATCCAAACGCCGCGGTAGGTTCAATTATTTCATTTGTGGTACAGGGATTTTTCTTCGTTGCCGGCATTGCAGCATTATTTTACCTATTATGGGGAGCATACGATTGGGTTACATCTGAAGGCCAAAAAGAAAAAGTTGCTAAGGCTCAGGATAAGATTATGTATGCAGTAGTCGGACTTGTTCTCATGGTAGTGGTTGTGGTGATATTTAATGTGGTGATGGGCACGGTTCTTGGTGGGCGATTTGGCATAGGTGACGGACTGCAATTTACGCTGCCAACGATAGATTCACCAAATCAGTAAAACCATTAAAATAAATGGTCAGATAGTTCGTAAGCTCCTTTTGACGGCATATTTCTAATAGTGCGTGAAACGCCTTCAATTTGCTTAAGCATGGACTCTACTTTGTCCGCGGTGCTCTCCTCACACAATACGTGAATGTCTTGACCTGTGTTGATGGTGAAATAAACTGACAGGCCTTCACTTCTCCATTTTTGAATATGTTTCATTACAACAATCGTATTTGGGAGCCAGTAGATGAGAGATGGCCACGAGGTGATCATAACCGCATGCATTTCCAACGCTTCCCTTTCTGAGAATATCCCGAGCTTATTAAAATCTCTCTCTGCAAGTAATGTTTTACATTCCTTTATTTTGTCCGCCATATGACGATTTCGTTCTTCGTAAAAAGGACTGCTGTGCGCAAATGTTTGACCTACCGATGTGGGAATGTCTTTTTTTGCGGAACTCACAACCGCAACAATGTCAACCAAATTCCAATGGAATGGTGCATAAAGAGAATGAGCAAACGATGAGTCGCTCGTATTCCCATCCATCCATTCTACAAATCCATCTGGAATTGACCGACACGCCGATCCAGATCCCTGTCGAGCAAGAATAGTAGTCTCTTTTTCCGAAAGTGAAATATTAAGTGCTTTCAGACCTGCAACTGTAAGCGCAGCAAATCCGGAGGCAGATGATGATAATCCAGTACCAGCTGGAAATGAATTTGTCGTTTCAACGCGTGCATGTGTTTTTGTTTGCGTTATGGAACGTATCCTGTCGAGATGGCGTGAAACTCTTTCTTTTTCTCCCTTAACACCACTTCCATTAATAACAACAATATCCTCAGTAAGAGATGAATCAAATTCAATAGTGGTAGTGGTATAGAGGTTGCTTAGATTCATCGAAATGCTTCCGTTTGTAGGCAATCGTAAAACCTCATCTTTTCTCCCCCAATACTTTACAAATGCAATATTTGAATGTGCGCGAACTGTTACCTTTTTCATAGTAAATTACATTTATAAAATGCTGCTAAAGCTCCAGGAGTGAGTTTTTTTCTCATGCCTACCAGCTCGGACATAGTAACATACAAAACCGACTCAACCTCGTCGGGAGTTGGTATTATAGTTCCATTATATATACCCGTATATAATACCGTCATCTCTGATTCGTGCGGGAGTCGAACGATATATTTAGCAGCTTTTACCAAGTGTATTTTCTTAGGGTTTGTAATGCCAAGTTCTTCATTTATTTCCCTCCGCGCTGACATGAGATATGTTTCACCCTTATCTACATGCCCAGACGCACTTACCGTATAGTAGCCCGGATAAGTATCTTTATGTTTGCTTCTTTTTTGAAGAAGTATTTGCCCTTTTGAATTAAACAATATCATATCAACTGCTCGGTGAATAATTGCTGAGTTGTGATGACATTCAAATCGGCTTTTGTATCCAATTATCGAGTCTTGTTCATCAACTTCGATAAATTGGGTGCTCTGATCATCTTTCATAATTGAAAATTACTCTACTCCCTGAGCTTGTAGTTCCACATGTATAATTTCGCCTCCCACATTTCGAATGGCAGACTCAACTTGAGATCTTCGATTTGGCGCAACAAGAGCAATCATGCAGTCGCCACCACCCGCTCCAGACAACTTTGCTCCCCATGCACCAGCGTTCATTGAAGCTTGAACCATTGCGTCAAGTTTTGGAATACTAACCCCAAGACGCTGGAGTACAGAATGGTTTTTTACCATAGCATCTCCAACTTTCCCGTAATTTCCGCTTACCAAACCTTCTTTTGCGTTTTCAACATATGATTGAATTTCCTCAAACATCGCGTTTAACTCTTCTTTTTTATTTTTAAATGCTTCTGCAACTTTGCGAATATAGTACGGCGTATCTGCTTTGATACCGGAATATCCTACAACAAGCGGCAAATGAGAAAGCGACAGTTGGTTTAATGTAGTGCCCCCTTTTACATACTCCAGCGTTCCTCCATATGTGGCAGCGGCAATATCAAAACCAGATCCGACGCCTTGTATGAGGATGTTAACTGTATAACTGATTTCAAAAATATCTTTTTTTGAAAGTTGCAAAGAAAACAATCGATTAAGTGCTTCCGCGGTTGCAACGGTTACGGCCGAAGACGAACCAAGTCCTACTTGATGAGAAAAATCTCCTTGTGTTGTGATACGAACATTGTGTCTAATAGAAAACCTTTCTTTAATATAAGCAATTGTTTCGAGTACAAATCTACTTTCTTTTACTTGAGGGGTATTTATTTCATCTTCATCTTTATCTATTGTCTCAACGGTAACATTTAACCGCTTATTGACCGCTGTTACAATACAAGGGTATCCATACACAACCGCGTAGTCTCCTAAAAGAAGTAATTTTCCCGGTGCAGATGTAAGGATCATAGTTTAAGTATGTATTACTTTTGTAATTCCCTTGTATGTTGGATTAAATTGCATTATAGTAATGTTTTCTTTTTGTGCATAATCTAAAAATGCTTTTTTGTCCTGAGCATAAAATAAAATAAGACCAGAGTTAGTACGTTTTCCCCCTGCACCGGTTATTTTACCAACACCAAACTGTTTTATCTTATTGAGTAGTTGTTTTGTTTTATTTGATACAACATCAAGACCAACAAGTAATTCTTGGTTTTTTTGTAATGCCTCTACAAATAATTGCACATCTTCTTTCATAATCGAAACCACAAAACGTTTTGATATTCGTTCAATTTCAGTAAGTATTGTGTCTGTTTTATGAGGAATTTTGTTATAGCGTAGCCCTACACGTTGCACCATTTCGGCGGTAGTTTCATTTGGTTTTCCTGAATCAATAAGAATAAGTGAATCAAGTAATACATGTGGAATTTTAATAGGTAAACTACTTATTGACTTTAAAAACTCAAATTCTTTTCGATACCAAATTAGCCCACCAAATACTGAAGCGGATACATCTACACCTGATGGGTTCTTGTGAAATAATTTTTCTACTTCATATGCACACTGATTAATGAGAGGGGGTGACCATTCTTTATTTGTATATAACTCCAGGAGTGAGGCCGACGCGGTTGCTGCTAATGCAGCAGACGACCCCATACCTCGACCAACGGGAATGTCAGACGTTATAGAGTATGAATAGGACTTATTAGTGTATGATTCTTTTTCTCTGTGTAAAAACTGTTTGACCTTCTCTTCAATTTTTGGAAAAAAATCATGATTATATTTTGTTGTTTTTGTTTCATGTAGATCAAAGGTAATGCGTTTATCAACCGCACACACTAATCCTGGCTTACCATACACAACTGCATGTTCTCCGGTGAGTATTATTTTTGCAGGAGCGGAATAAGAAATGTGGTTCATATGGCCCGACAGGCAATTGTGTAAGGAATAACGTCATCCGACACACTTTCACGTAATTTTCTTAATGTGATAACCACCTCCATACCTTTTTTTACATTAGTATGCATGTCATAATCGGCAAGTTGAGCGCATATACGCTGGCGACTGGTGAGCTCAACAAGAACGATAATGTAAGGGGCTATATGACGAAATTGCGAAGGTGGAGTGAATATTTTTGTCCAAGAAATTACCTTCCCCTTTTTTCCCAAAAGATCACGAATTGTCTTTTGCCGTCGCCAAACTTTTACTGGGCTTATCATAATTAGTATGATTTTCTACTCTATAACTTACTATACTCCGAATATTGAAACTATCGCTGTTCCACCCGATCCACCTACGTTGTGCGTCAATCCGTAGGGTGTTTTACATTTTTTAACTTGTCTTTCGTCTGCTTGCTGTGTCAGTTGAAGAAATATCTCACCAATCTGTTTTATACCCGTTGCTCCAACAGGATGTCCTGCTGCTTTCAAACCTCCTGATGTATTTACGGTAAGGTCGCCATTTCCGCGCTGAGTTTCATATTGTTTAGCCCGTGCACCCGCTTCTCCTTTTTTCCAAAATCCAATATCTTCCATTGCAAATAGTTCGGCAATGGAAAAACAATCATGGAGTTCGGCAATGGAAATATCTTTTGGTGACACCTGAGCGGTTGCAAACGCTTTCGATGCAGCCTCTTGTGTTGCTTTTATTTCGGTGAGTGAGTCTCTCCGGAAAAGCGAAATACTGTCGGTTGCAATCTCAGATGCGAGAACGGTAATTCCTTCCTTTTTTTTCATAAGGGTTAAGTCTGATGTAAGTATGACTGCCGCAGCACCATCGCTTACAGGAGAACAGTCAAGCACTCCTAAGGGATCTGCCACTGATGAACTTTTAAGCACATCCTCAATCGTAATTTGATTTTTAAACTGTGCGTGGGGGTTAAGTATAGCGTGTCTATGATTTTTTACACTAACAGAGGCAAGATGTTCTCTTTCATATTTATATTTACACATATACTCTTGTGCCATGAGTGCATATAATCCAGGAAACGTAAGTCCGCATTCCTGCTCTTCACCAGATGCTGCCGACATAAGCCCTTGGATAATCTGATAGGCATTTACATCTGTCATCTTCTCGGCTCCAACAACAAGCACAGTTCTCCCTTTGCCTGAACTAATATAGCTTTGTGCCAAGTGAAATGCCATGCCTCCTGATGCACACGCTCCTTCAACTCGAAATATGGGAACTGTTATATCAAGAAGGTCTGCAATCTTTGCACCAGCATGAAGATTGTTCTCTAAAATTCCTCCAAGCATGTTTCCGAAAAAAACCGCATCAATTTGTTTTTTTTCAATTTTGTTTTTTGTAAGTACACCATTAACTGCCTCAGCAGTGAGATCAAAAAGTGATTTATTCCAAATTTCTCCGAATCGAGTTGAGTAATATCCAATTACTTTTGTTTTCATATAATACGCATACTTTTTAAGTACTCGGGATAATCAATATAGATTTTATTCTGAAAAACACGTTTAAAATGAGGTCTTCTTTTTGTCACTTCTGCAGTTGTGTTAAGTATAAAAGCATCAGACCCCGCGCCAGATCCATAAGATGCAAATAATATTTTTTGACCTGGTAAGACAACGTCGGTTACTGCAACCAATCCCATAAGAGCAGAGGCGGTGTAAGAATTTCCAAGCTCCTTTACAACCAATGATGGCGCAAGTTGGACTTCTGTAAAACCGAGTTGTTTTGCAATTTGCACAGGAAATTTTCCATTGGGCATATGAAATACAACATACGCAAAATCATCCACCGTATAACCTGTTTTACGCAAAAGCGCTGTTACCGAGCCTTGAATATGTTTAAAATAAGATGGTTTACCGGTAAAACGACCTCCATGAGACGGATATTTTATTCCTTCCCTCCTCCAAAAATCCGGAGTATCTGAAGAATAAGACTCCCACGCTTCGACTAAATACATGCAGTTCGTCTTTCCGACAACAATACTTACCGCTCCGGAAGCTGCGGTGTATTCAAGTGCGTCGTGAGGTTTGCCAGTCGCCTTGTCAGATGCAACAATAAGCGCAGACTGTACCTGACCTGCTTCAGTCATGCCGAGTGCAGAAATAAACGCGCCCGTTGCAGCTTTGCATGCAAACTGCGTGTCATATGCGAGATATTGGTTTCCAACCCCCAGTAATTCACCAAGTATCGTTGAGGCGGGATTGACGGCATATGGAGGAGACTCTGTTCCAAAAAGAAGCATGTCGATTTTTGACTTCACGTGTGCAAGCGCCATGCTGCTTGACTCGTACGCCATAGTAAGCGAGTCTTCTGCTGCCGTAGCAACTGCTTTTTCCAATACGCCAAGTCCGTGTTCTATTTCAACACTTCTTTTTCCCCACACACGAGCGATCTCAGCAATTCTGATTCGCTGTCGTGGTACATAATATCCAAGACTTACTATACCAGATTTCATAAGTTATCTTCCGAGTGTTGCATGTGCTTGTGCAAGTGAACCTGCCGCAAGCGATGCAAGTAATGATAATTCTCCCGACAATACAGCCGCGCCAAGAATCTCGGCAAGTGCAAGCGACGAATGTGTCTGCATAATAGATCGGGCTTCTGTTTGGGCGCGCAGTTTAGTACCACCGCCCACCGTCCCAAGCATGATGTCAGGAAGATATACTGAGCTATACAGTGACTCATCTTCAAGCAGATCAACGATTGTCATCCCAATAGACCCGTCAACAACATGAGCAATGTCTTGACCGGTTGCAGCATAAAAGGCAGCGACAATATTTGCATGATGCGCATTAAATCCTATTGATCCGGAAAGTGCTGATCCAATCATGCATTTTGCTTTCCAGGTGGTATAGAGTTGTTTCGGTGAAACTTTCAACACCGACTGCACTTGTCCTTTGGATAATATCGCCTCGGCATGCACTACATATCCTCTCCGTAAAATGTGATTCATCCAGGCGGGCTTTTTATCGATGTCAAAATTACCAGCAACGGCAACAAGTGTTGCTTTGGTTTTTTTTACTATGTATGTGGCTATGTGTGATGAGGCTATTGTGGCCATATTCATCCCCATTGCTTGATCGGTGTCAAAATATATTCGTATAAACACATATGTTCCGGTCCTACGTACATCAATATTCATAAGTGATAAATGGGATGATGTTTTTTCTGCTTCTTTTGCAAGTTCGTTTGAGTGATCCCAAATCCACGTCTCAAGTTTGCGTGCCTCAAAAATTGAATTTGTTGCAAAAACAGGACCTCGCGTAGCGCCCTCTCTTTCGACTTGCGTTACTACTCCGCTGGCATATGTTGCCTTCATACCGCGTGATACCGATGCAATAAGTGCGCCTTCTGTAGTTGCAAGAGGCACATATCTGTCTCCCGAAACAGTATCACCAATAATGCGTACCGGACCGGCCACTCCGAGTGGTAATGTTACTGTGCCTATTCGATTTTCACAGTGTATAATTTCTTCATCGGTATATTCAGCTTTACCGATATGTGACAGGTCAACTGTAAGCTTGTCTTCAATCATTTTTCTTCGATCAGTTGCCGATTTTGCAGTGCGTAGGTCCATACAGTATATGTCGTAATGAAACCATCAAATCATTCACACAAATGGAATACGAAAAATGCGAAGATTGTAAAGCAAGATCCATAGCGGAATGGAAACTGCCAAATACAAGAACATATAATACAAAACCCTGTACAGATGAATCCGAGAACTGAATCGAATACTAAAATAAACAAGTATTACTTTCCATGCCAATAAACTAAGTGAATACGCTAGAAATATAATACTTAACAGAACCCCCGGTAACGACTGGGTTCGTGGAGGGGGAAAATATAAGAATAAATAAAAACTTGCATAAAACCATAGAAGGGTTGGAATATAAGTGAGTGTCCAGGTTGCCAGATAACGTTTAACCCGCTCCTGAAAGGTGCCTTCACCCGGCAACAATGCAAGCGTACTTACTGTGCACACAAATAAAACAAATGCTAATCCACTTCCCCATAAAACTTCATACCGTGTTGATTTCGCACTCACAAAATACATAAGAGTAAGGAGAAATATAATAATCCCATTCGAATTCTGAGCTGAAATACTTTGTGTGCGTATTGTTTTGTAGGGACTAACAATGAGACCAAAGCTCGTATGAATAAAAATAAAAAGAGAACTGATGATTCGCGCAAATACCATCTTAATACCCATATTGAATAAACGTTGCAAGTCGAATGATGAGGTGTTGTGATATAAACGCAAGAAGAATGAATACAAGTATGGCAGGGGGTACGATTATTAAAAAAGGCATTGATTTAAAAAATCTGTTTATCGAGCGATACCATGATGTTAGAAGAGGTATACCCAAGTCGTTTGGGGGCACAATATATATCTCTTCAATATTTTTTTTAAATGCAGTAAGCTTTGCCTGTCTCATACATTATGCTGACTTATACATACGAGCAAATAATTTTCTTGCACGAAAAAGCATACTTTCGACAGATTTAAAACTCATGGATAACGATCCTGCTATCTGTTGTACCGGCATGCCTTCTATATATTTAAGTCGGATAATAAGGGCGTAATCATTCGGGAGTTTAGATAGTATCCGAACAATTTTATCTCGAATATCATTTTGATTGACAGTTTCCTGAAACAATACTGCAGCGCAAGTATTTACTAACTGTTCAGGTAGCGCGGACATACCTATTTGTTTAATTTTTTTTTTGCGATAAACATCGGCTATCTTGTGACGAGCCACTCCGTATAAATATGCGTTTACAGACTCAATTTTTTTTCCAGAACGCACGTCTTCGGCATATTCAATCATAATGTCTTGCACTATTTCTTCCGCAAGAGATATGTCTTTGAGTTGTTTATTTACATACAGAAACAATCGCCCGTAATACTGCTTATAATCATCGACAAACTTCATTTCAACCTTTTTTTTCATAAGTCAATTTTGGAGATTGTTTTTCCCGTCAGGATAATTAGTTGCTTATTAAAAAGCTCAATATCTGCTGCTTTCTTAAGTTGCTCATGTATAACTTGTTTCTGATACCCACCTTCCTTGGTAAACATAAACACTACGCCCTGTGACTTATCCCAGACTATTAATTCATCTTCATTGGTATGAGCTAACACTTTGGTAATTGTCACATTATCCTGGGGGAAATCAAATTCAATAGCATCTTTTAAACCTGAGGTATACTTTGTAATTCCGCTGCTGTTTGAAACATATACCGATGAATCGATTGCAAATGTTGAGGTATTCTCAATAATATCATACAAACCCTTAAAGTATGATGCTTTGTCTCCAAATCCTTCCGAAAAGACTAAATATTTATATATGTCGCCATATTCACGTTCAAGTATATAGATGTTTCCGTTATAGATATGCATACCTCCCACATCTTTCCACGCATCATCAGGTTTAATGACCACTTTGTTTTTATTGCCCTTGGTAAATTCAATAATGCCTATTATTGGATCCAGTACGTATACTTTTTCTTCATACCCCGCAACTACTGCATTTTTAGAAAATGATTTTGTATATGATCTTTTTTCAAGAGATTTTTTTTCTAATGAAAGTATATACACGTTTCCCGTTTCATCAAAAATATATGCCATTTCTCCAGAAACAGTTACCTTGCTTCCTTTTGCGTTTTTATTTTCAATTGAAAGATCGTAAAAAAGGGATGGTTCTTTTTTTTCGCGAACAAGAATCTCATCTTCCAGCGATTGAATTCGTGCGGCCAATTCATCGACTGACTCCGATTTTTTAGCAAGTTTTAACTCAGCTTTTGCCTGACTAGCTAAATCGAGTGCTTTCGGTATATCTTCTTTTGCTGCTTCCATTTCAGAAATAAGAGCCGACACCTTATCAAAATTTTGTGTTGTTACATCTTCTTTTCGCATTACAAATCCGCTCGCAATATTCCACAAAAGAATACCCACACATAAAACAAGTATTGTAGTAATGACGGGGCGCTTAACAGGTATGAATGAAAACTTTAGTTTCGCGCTTCGAACAAAAGTTGGCCTTCCAAATCCGTCATCTGGATAAGCAACAGGTGTTGCGGGTACTGTGTCGTCGGTTCTAACGATAAGTGCGACCGCACCAGTGTCGTCTTCGTTATTAATTTGAGATTTTATATAGTCCGGATATTCCTCGAGTGTATGATGTGACGAAAAACAATTCTTTAATCGTTGTACTCCTTTCAGTGATTGTGTAAAAAATGAAGTGGTAAAAATATACGTATCGTTTTTCTTGCACTTACCCGATGCCATTGTGTTACCAAACAATATCCGTTCAGTAGCGCGACCTCGGTGGATATATACTTCACCAGACCCAACGGTTTTCAAATATAAAACATCGTTGTTAAAATATCCGACAGCAACAGACGTATCAAGTGGAAAATTATGACGTCTTAGAGCGCTGCTTATTGCTGCATCAAAACCAACAAGCGAATCAAAAGCCGCACTTCCCGCCTGAGCAAGTGCACTCATAAGATCTTCACCCTGTTCGAGTGAATATCCATCAAAAATCTCAACAACGCAAAAGAAATTTTTCTCGGAATGAAAACCGGTAAACCCATTTTGTTGTTCTTTACCTAAGTAGACCGAATAGGTGGTGTGCATAAGTTACATTAAAAATATGGCAACTAGTAATAACAGAATACTAATAAAGATAAGTAATTTTCCAATAACTTCATAAGCCTGTTTGCCTTTGTATGAAGTATTCGTGTTGCCGATACTAGGTGGGTGTGCATTTGGATTGTGAATACGAGCGACAAAACAGAAAACACAATACTCCCAATTTTTACTATCACGGCAACACTGAAAAAATTATTTAGACTTTCCATATTGGCGTAATGCTTCTTGTATAACTTGCCCGGCTTGTCCAGGCGTTGGAATCGCAATAAATTCGGTATTTATCTGAGTGCCTGCAGTTTGAATAAAAATATTGCCATAGTTGCAAATACCTGGGAAAAAGCCACTGATTTTTACAATAATATCCTTAATACTTGAGAGGCTTGTCCGTGTCAT
>CAZLSE010000029.1:0-19268 GCA_964562055.1 uncultured Gammaproteobacteria bacterium | reverse complement strand
AGAAAAAGATGTTGGTTTGTCTTGGAATATATTTCCAAGCGCCTTCTTGGAGTTGATTTCAGCAGACCAATCAACGAAATCCGGGTCGATATATTCACCCTTGTCATCAAGCGAAATAGCAATTGTGGTAACAGGGAAAGTAAAAATTCCTTCCTTGCAATTAATATCAGTAAAGTATTCAAAAAATATTTTTGATAATTCAATTGAAGATTCAATGTCTGGCGTAGTAAAATCAGGGAACTGATATCCGGCAAACAATTCATGAATCCCTTATCCATAATGGAAAGGTTTGTAAATGCAGACTGACCGCCACGGAATGGGAAGTTAAATGAGTAAATTAAGTTTTGAAGTTGGTTCTTTACTCTATTCCACATTTCTCTTGAGCCTACATTACTATTCTTTTGCTCGCGTACTTTTTTTATGTAATCCTCGCCCATTTCGGCTCTGTAGAACCAGTCAAGAATGGGGAAAAAGTCTGGATATGAAGCGGCACCAGCAATCTGGTTGGAAATATATGCGGTGGATTGGATTAAAAGGGCTATAAAAGAATCGGAGCGTTTTGGCGCTCCAATGTTCATGTTTCCATGATAAAAATTCATTCCGTTGGTAATAAGATTCCTAAGATCAAATGCAAAACAATACGGCATTGACGCATAGGTGTGGAGGTCATTTACGAAGATTTCGCCATTGATTACTTTTTCAAGTGAGAGTTTAGCAACATCAATGTCATAAATTTCCTTGATTTTTTTATACATCATGTAAAGAGAATTGAGCCTCATAACAGATTTGTTGCTTTCAAATGTGTATTGAGTAACGTTTTTTTCTTTGACGTTTGCATTAGCGTCTACTGAGACATCAGCGACATTGGTACTGTTGCCAAAAAAATTACGAGAAAATTGGCAAATGTCCATATATTTATTGGCGATGCCTTGAATCTCAAAAATTTCTTCTCCATATTTCTTATACAGTTCTTCCATATAATCTACAAAATCATTGGAAAAGCTCTGCTTAATGAAATAGCCCTTAGATCGTTCCATATTATGTCCTCCACTATTTTTTATCACCGAAAGCGGTTTTGATATATCTTATTACTTAGGTCTGTTTTTAATCGGATAAATATTAGGGTAAAAAAGTATGTTTCGGTATCTCCTTAAAGACCCTCTACAAATCCATCTGCAATGCGAATAAGGTCTTCATAGGCTAAGTGCGTCCTCGATGTTATTCGATTATTCTTCCATCTCTCAACCATATATCCATGGTTGGGTTGATACGGTATCATCCTAATAAAATCACCTGAAGATTCATCTACTACATCAATATAATCTCCTTTGCGATAAATAGAAACGTATTTGCCCTTTCCCACATTGGGGAGTAATGAATGGTCTACATCAATTTTGATGTTGTATATTAATTTATAAAAAAACCTTCTAAGGTCACAAAGCACGATATATATTCTTGATTTGAGCGGCATCATTATTTCTCCTCCAATGTAATGATTATATATTCTCCATTTTTAAGTTCCAATATTGCATTTTTCTGAATGGTTTCAGATTCTGCAATAGGGATACCTTCCATTAAAGGAATATTCCCAAATTCTTCATCAAAATAAACATCGATTCTGATCAAGTCGGGATACTGAACAACTTCTTTCATAAAACTTTCAGAAACAATTATTCTTTCAATAAACTCATTGTTTTTTATGAGAAACGATTTAAGGTTTGTAAGAGACTTTTTCTTCTTCCCCATACCATCAAGTATGCCAAAAACACTGGGAATTCGTCATCAAATGGCTTTATAAAATGATTGATCAATATTTTAAGTATGACTATATACACATACATAACAAGATAATCAAAATAGGGGTACATGTAAAAACGGAGTTTAAAAAATGAATTACCTCGAATATCTTACTTATTCAGAATTTCTTGATTTGATTAATAATCTACCTAATTGGGAATATCTGGTAAAGTATGATTGCACCTTATCTCTCAATTTTGGACTCGATGAAAAAGGATTTTATACGGGTCCAAATAATACCATTCGTCCCATAGATAGAAGTCTTCGCAGATATCAATCAACAGATTGGAAAATGGCGAACATTTTACAAAACAACTGCGCAGTCTTCGTTCATGAGGCGTATAAATCAAGAGATATAAATTCGCAGGGCAAATTGAATGTTTTATTTGGTAAAATACCAAACTATATCCCATATATTTCATCGGTAGACACAACTATTATTGATTATTCTATGGAACCTCGGTGTTCAAAAGATATTGTATCAGAAACGCTTCATATTCCTGTTCAGCAAATGTTGATAAAATCAGAACATATAGTTAGTGAAGTTGTTGATATAGAATATCAAATAGTCCCACCAATTAAAGTATGCATCAACATTGGAGATTATATTCTTGCAAAATTAAATCGAAATAATTGGAATGATGTTGTTAGGGAAATTAAAAACGCATGCATAGAGCAAGCAAGCAAATTAAGAACAAACATTATCGATCCATTTTCTGGATATTCACACGATGGCATTATAATTAAATCTGATGATAATTATGTTATTGTTCAAAATGATCAGCAGTATAATATGCTCATGTCTCGTGATTGGGAACCAATTAATCGCCTCAATGCTATTGTGCAGAACCTTGAGAGAAATCGCATAACACAAGAAAAAGCAATCGATCAAATAAATGATTTAAACAATCACTTTAGGGAATATTTCCCAAAGGTTATCCCAATTGTATATCCTAAAATTATACAGCAATTTGAGCATACAAAAATAAAGATTCAGCAAAGATAATTTCACAAGGAGAAATTGATGAATACAAGAGAAATAGTAATGCTTAGTTCAGACACCAATTATATACCAGTAAAATATGCGGTTGTAGAAGTTACTGTCGGCGCCGCATTGGCTACGTCCTATGCGTGGTTGAAGTGTATCTCTGGTGGGGTTGCCACAGAATCTGATTTTAATGCCCTTAAAGAATCTCTTGATGCTTCCACGGCACCCGATTACACAAAAGTATTGGGAACCATTGGTGCATATTCTATCGCCGCTTTAAGTACCATTAAAGAATACAAGTCACCAAAATCATTTGATGCTGGTAATATTTTACTTGGATAATAAATGAAACGTTCCCTACATAAAAAAGATGAGAAAATTGAAATGGCAAAGCATCTCATCAACATGCATCGTAAAATTCAATCCAACACAAATGAAATTAGAAGGCTTGATAAAAAAATTGAGTCTGTTCGATTGGAGGGTATTGAAGAGCGGAGAAGACTTGATAATAGATTAAAGCGGTCAATATGGGAAGTTTTGCAGATTTCTATAGGCAATAGGAAGCAAGTAGAAAAAATGTCTCATAGGGTAGATGACACTTCTGAAAGATTGGATAAAATTGAAGAGGTGACGGATTGGGTTATGAAGACGCTAATTGGACTTTTTATAACTACAGTTTTTGGCGCAATAATAATGTATGTAATAAGTAAGTTTTAATTAAAAACACTAAGTACCATAAGTCTTAAAAATTCACTGTCAGGTATTATATCAATTGAATCATAGCCGACGAAGCATTGTCGGCTTTTATATTTAACAGACATTGCCGCGAGTTGAACATTTCTGATATAGTCTGGGATTTTGTTTTTTTTATCTGCGGGAGTAAATTTTATTTTTGTTCCAGCAGGTATATGCCAATCATCAGTAGTATAAACAAATGTACTTGTCTTAACTAATTTTTCTGATGCATATATAGCATATGAAAAATTGGATGTTGCGAGGTTAGTATATTTTCTTATTAGTCTTAAAAACCGTGTAAATGGTATTTGCATGCTAATCCAACATTATTTTAATCACAATCTTTTTCTCATCATTATTGATTCTAATAATTGATTTTGTGTCTTTAATTATAGTTTCTTTGATTCCGGGTTCAGTAATAAATGCTTTTCTTCGGTCTTGTCTCGAATAAACAAACTCATATCCATGCATTTCGTTGTATTCAAATTCACCATCCAGTTCTTTCATTTCTCGGGCGAATGTATTTTCATTTACTACCAATTTCCTAAGTATCATACAATATCTTTTCTGAAATCTTCAATTTTGAACACTTTAATTTCATTGAATCCTTCAGATCGATAAATCTTGATTCGTTCATCAGAATGCTTTTTCAAAGTCGGATTGGTGTAGTCATAGAAGTCATAAATATCAACTGTTTTTTTGGTTTCTGTTATACGAAGACCACGACCGAGGCGCTGTAATACTTTTATAAATGACTGCCCACCACCAGTAATAATGACATGGTTTACTGTTTTTATATCTATTCCTTCATCAAAAATAGTAGAAGCAATAAGCGTTATCGGTTCACCCGCTTCAAATCTTGCGACATATTCTTCGCGTTCTTTTACATCAGACTCGCCATACAAGAAATACGAATTGTTGATGAGTGCCTGAAGTTTTTCTCCGTGGTCAATTTTTTGCACAAGTATCAATTTTTGCCCACTAAGGTTATTTGCAACTTCAGCAATAATATTATTTCTGTACTTATTTTCAATAATGCCAGCAGTTTCACAAAACGGCCATTTGAGGTCGGCAATGCCATCTGGTTTTTTGACTGGTATGATATGAATCGTCGGTTTTGAAATTCGCCCCTCATCCATCAATTTTTCTGCATGTACGGTATACATAATGTTTCCAAGCCAAGCCATAGTTCGCTTTGTTTGTAGTTTGTTTTTCTTGACAAATGGTGTTGCTGAAAATCCGTAGCGATAAAGAGTATGTTTGTTTTTTAGAAGTATTTGATATTGCTCACCTGCCGCTCGATGACATTCGTCCACAATTATACAATCGTACTGTCCTTCTAGTTTATGCCCAGATTGAACCGTTGCCATGACCACCTGATGGTTTTCATCAACATTGTTGCCTTGAACGATACCAGCATCAAGACCCGCCTTTTTCATTCGGCGAAGTGTTTGCTTGGCAAGGTCAATGCGGGCAAAAAGAATAAGGGTTTTTCTTTTTGCAAGTTTGCAATAGGCGATGAAGATTTCAGTGTTGTGAGTAACTGAAAAATCTCCAAGAACAAATCTTTTATCGCCATCAATTTCAAACCCATAATAAGTTTCAATACCAACGGGTTTAATGTTTATTCCATAAACCAAAACATCTTTTTTTTGTTTTCTTGATTGGGCTTGCTTGCGAACAACTCTTGTTGGTACAATGTCAAGATTGCCAGAGATGCATATTCTATAATATACTCCCTTATGGTTAATATGGGCACTTTTTATACACCCATGGGCATATGCGGCAAGTCCAACAGATCGCGCAATAAAAACTACATCTCTAGCAAGTGTTTTACTTTTTGTTATGTAGTCAAAAGTACCGCCACTATGATTTCTATTGCTATAACTTCCATCAGTATCAATCAAACCAGCAAGAAGTTGAAGACGATTATCTTTACTATTGGATTTATAAATTTGAGGAATATGCTTATTATTTATAAGATTCAAATTTCGAAGTTGATTGAGCATTTCATTACAATTTTTCCCTCTACCAGCATCAAGTCTACCGTTTTGAGATGTAAATCTATATGTAGTTGTTCTGGTTTCTGATACATCTTCATAAAGCCTCATGTTTTTTTCTTTTGCGTATTCTTGAAGATATTGAATAATTTCTAAATCAATATTTGTAATTGCAGGATTACTACTACTACCATCACCAAGCCAAACTCCTAAAAAATATGGATCAATATGTGATGGTAATGGTTGTTCTTCCCAGTCAATCGGCACACGATATCCTTTTGCACAATGCTTAAATGTTTTTGTTTGTTTGAGATAATCTTTGACCGAAATGTCTATTATTTGGCCATCTTTTTTTCTTCTGTATCCATTGGTCATTTTTAGGCTAAGAATATGCGATTCATTTACTCTGTATTTAGTTCCTTTTTGGGGGATAATATCATACATCATTTCTTGCCCAGAACATGTAGATAGAACATTTCTTGGCAAGGAGTCTGGACCCATTATTTTATCACCCACAACAACGTTTTCAACATTTTTTAATGACCCGTCAAACATAAGTATTTTAGTCCCTTTTGCTAAACACTTTCCAGCCGCCGTGGTTGCCTTGATGATTCCATTGGGTGATTCAAGCATTGCCTTGACTGATTCAACTTGATAATCATAAAGATTAATATATCCAAGGCATTTTTCAATTTCTTCGTCTGAGAATTCAAGTTTTTCAAACTTTCGATTATCAATGACTTTGTATGTTGCGCCGTGCTTTTTAAAAAACTTAACAAGTTCATCAAGAAATCCGATTGGCAACAGCGCTGTAGTGGGTACATCGGGAGAACGTATTAAAAACCTTACCATCTTCATTCGTTCTTTTCTAAATTGTCCAAATACAAAGCATTCTGAAAAATCCGGTGCCTTAAATTCTTCGCTTAAAAGATTTAATGTTTCCGTTGACGCTTCGACAGTAATGACATTGTTGTGCGATATTGTGATTCGTGCAACCATGGTATTTCCTTTTCAAATAATATTGTTAATTTTTCTTCTGGTTTTAACATGCTATATGCTAATATGGATTCTGTTTCAGTGTCGTTCCAAACCCACAATGCATGAAGCAATTCTCCGCATCGCATACACCTAACAATTCCACCTATAGAGTGCGGACCTCGTATCGAGATAAGAGCGGGTCTATCCCACAAATAATCTGGTGGAATCAAATGAGTACACTAATTAACTATGCTTTTTTTATTGTTCGAATACAAACCGTATCAATTTCTTTTGAGCATTATTAAGAGTTGGAGATAATTCTTCGATAAGATAAGACACTTCAGGTAAACAATCTGTAATCCGACCAAACGCTTCGAATACAGTATCAAATTCAGGATCAGCAAAAAATGTTACATCATAATTATAGCGATCTGATTTATCGTGATCCAATAATATGATTGATAGGGTTTGTGGGAAAACCTCATCAGGTATCCAATATGTTACAACCAGATACTTTTTATTCATATACTTTCCTGATGATATAGTGCTTGTCGCCGATTTCACGCCGCCCTTCAAATTCTGCTTTAGGGAATTGGTGCTTAAGAAGGGTGGCAATTATAACTGTGCTATCGGTATTACCCTTTATGGTCAAATAATCACAGTTTTCCATAGTATCACGGGATGTTCGCTTAAGTTTTTCTCTTATTAGTTTTCTAAATGATGCTTCATCTCTGTCACACCTAAACTCCACCTTGTCGCCTGTATACATTGTAAATAACCACTTTACGATTATTGGGTAGCCATCACCATCTTTGCCTTCAAATGAATGTGGTTCTCCAATTAATTTAACTATGTCAGGATATTTAATGCCCCAAATGCTTATGATGCTACACACCATCCCAGAACTTGTTTTTTCTTTTTTAAGCATCCAGTTAATCATAATATTAATTCCTTGCAATTATTTCCATAGTATGAACATCAAAAAAAACCATCGAGTTTCTTCTTTCAAATATACCTATGGCAAATGAAAGTGATGATATACTGTCTGGGATACCATTTTTATATAATGATGGTTTTAAATATAATGTAATGTCTTCTGACATTGCGACATTATATTCTCCGGGATAAAAATCTTTAATCTCTTTTGCCAATGCTTTATACAATGTTGTTCCCGTCTTTGGTCTAGGTATCCTGTATATAGTTGAGTTCATTTTTGATAGGTCTGAGAATATTTTTGATATTATATACTTTTTTAATTCATTCATATTTTTATCTTAAAGAGTTTTATAATGCATTTTCTTTGCGCTTCAGAAAGGCTTGTATATCCATCATTTCGATATGGATAAGTATTTCGTCCAACCCGTTCAGGTACGTTAATACCAGCAACTACTCGCAATACCCTGTAATCGCTTTCACCGCGATTATAGTCTGCCACTATTTCAATTTCAGTAATATATGCTTGGATGTATCCATACCTGCCAGATACTGAAACCCTAAAATATTTTTTTCTGTATTGAACGGGTATTTCCATCTTATCCTACCTTGATGATTCTGCTGTCAAATATAAAAGTTAAAAAGTTTCGCAAGTGTTGTCTGTCTTTTGATATATCTACTCCACCCTTTTTAATTAAAGCATTAAATGGAAGAACGGCGTTGTCGGAACCAAAAATATTGAGAGTTTTATTTTCCAGTTCGTCATGTTGCCATAATATGGCTATAGCTATATTTTCAGACTTCATGATATACATTGAGTCGTAGTCTATTCCACTTGTGGCTCTTTCCATGTAAACTGGCTTGTTCATTTTATCCTTGTGTTATTTTTTCATAAATTTCATTGCCGTCTTTATCATAATTGCCAATGAAGCATTCTAGTTCATATTTTACATCTGGATTTGATGCATTAAAAAATATTGGCATCCATACATATCGTGAACCATAGCAAAATGTTTTTGATGTTTCTGGTTCTGGATATCGATAGCATGATTTTTCTGAATCCCAGATGCGAAATTTTACCATTCTTTTCTCCTTAAATTAGTATTTCAAGTCGTCCTATATGAAGATTAAAATCTTCAAATGTCATCCATGGGATGCCTTTTTCAGTTGTTGCTTTCATTTTCATATCAAGCATTGTTGGAATTGTCATTCGAATTTCATCGCCCTGTGGGTCATCTACCTTAATAATAAACTTCAACCCTGTGGATGGGGATTTGATCAAATATTCTCCATGCTCAGTTGGATAGTCATTGATGATTTTATTTGCCGCTTTTTCTATGGCTGAATTAATTTTCTCGTCATCTGTATAGGTAAGACCGCGCTCCATAAAGCGTTCAAAAGCATGACGAGAAGTATATATCAACACTTTGTATTCTTTTCCAGTATGCTTATCTAAAATATTCAACTTTTTTGTCATGTCAATCATTTTTTGCCTCGTTATTATCTTGAAATAAAAAAGGATTCCGTAAGGAATCCTTTTTAATATTATTCTTTTGGCCAGCGTATCCGCATGTTTGGCAACTTAATTGCCCTAAGTTCTTTAATTAGTTTTTGAGGATCAGTCGAAAAGTCCATGCGTGTTGCAGACGCGATGATTTGTTTTATGACCATAATTGGTATTTCATGCTCAACATCATTAACGGTTATGGAGCATTTGTAGTCTGAAACATGGAAAACATTATCCAATTCTTTCCATGGGTGAATATCTACTGTTCGCCTATATAATTTCAGTGACTCGTTAAACATTGTTTCAGAAATGTCTGTATCTGATTTCTTAAACATCTGCTTTGCTTCTTCAACAGTAATATCCTCATGCTTATCATCCTCAAGAAGATTTCCATCAAATGTTTTTCCATCTTCTGCAATTTCATTTAAAACATCTCTCATCGCGCGAGTAAACGAAGTGTATTTATTCGCCTCTGCCCAATCGATAGCCATCTCAACGAGCAATGATTCATCTTTGAATGGGCAGTTGGATTTCTTTAAACGATCAATCAGTTCGTTTTTTCTGTCAAGAATCTTTTGCTTTTCATCCAGATAGACGATACTATCCAGATATCCATCGTACTTTTCATTAAGTACATCCAACTTTTTGTTAAACTTCTTGTCAATTAATTTTTCAGATCGCTCATCATACTTAACAAAATCTTTTATGTTCATTTTTCCTCCATAAGTTTTTCATAACACTTTTTAATCATTTCTGCATCGACTAAAGCATTATGCTGTGCGCCGCCTATACCAGAATATTCTTTGCGGGAAATATCTGGATCAATTCCTTTTAGTTTGAATACTGTACAAATATCAAAAGGGATATAGTATACGTTTGATGGCAACTTTGGATAACCGTCTGAGTAATTTGCAATCAGTTCATTTAATAATACCCAGTCAAAAGCCAAACAATCCGACCAAAATTCCATCGTATCATATTTAGAAAGCCATTTTAAAAGAAATTGTCTAATTTGCTGGGAAGAACCAACTACGACCATATTTCTATCAGTCGCTTCCCATTGATAGTTGGGTATAAATTGTAAATTAGAAATTACATTATCTTTTATCCAATCGTTGACCTGTGTTTTATCATAGTCATTAAACTCTGCATAAAACGTATCGCCATTTTCGTCTATAATACCGAGTGAAATAAGTGTTGTATTTTTATGAAGTCCAGTAAATTCAGTATCAAAAAATAATTTCATATATTCTCCTCTATCCATTTCCCAATTTCGCGCCATGATGATGACCTAAAGTCAACATTCACATCTGCGTTATATGGATAAGTAATGGTTGCGGTTTTGCCTTGAAACGCCCTAAGATTTTTTGGGTGATCATCTACTATAACGTCTCCCCGCAATAATCCCTTGTGGTGGGTAAATATCATGTTCTTGGTTGAAAAGAATGGGAACTTTGATTCCATCCACATCATTTTATCTCGCATACAATCCTTATACCCGTTCCATGGTGTTGACAATACATAGACATTAAATCTTTCACACAGACGTTCCATTGCTTCAATGGCTCCATCATAAACGGGAATGTTTAACCAAAATTCCTGCTTTGACATAATTGATAAGTCGAGTCTATCTGCCATATTTTGATCAACTAATCCAAGACATTTTGCTACGCTGTAGTTGGTAAGGTCATTGGCATTGAGCCACTTTTTGTCTTGATATATTTGGTTATAGTATTGGGTGTATGGCTCCCAAAACTTGTTGAGGATTCCATCCATATCTACATATACAGTTTTGTCCATACCATCTACCTCTTATGATTAAGTATGCTTTTTGAGCATAAAAAAAGGACTCCAAGTGGAGTCCTTTTTTAAAAAATACTAAATGGGTTACATGTTGAACAAAGCCCAACTGTTATACAAGGTAACGTTTTTTCCACCGGGAAAAACTCTTCGATACAAGTATTTGTTTATGAACATAATGTTCTTCTCAAGTTTTAAATTCATCCAGTGTTGCAATATTTCTCTTTCTGACTTTTTCTTGAAAAATGCCCTTGTTCTATAAAAGGCAACAATTTCTTCAGTTGAATATTCAGCCAAGGTTAATTGACCAAACTTATCATATAGCAATTGTTCCAATACTTCAGACGATCCACTCTGAGACAAAATTTCCGAGTGTGTATGATTGCCATCTGAGTTGCCATAATTGCCAGCAGAACCCAACATCCATCCTTGCTTGAACGCAGTTTTCTTTTTCAGTTGTTCAAGCGACCATGGAATAATGTTTGTTTCTGGATGCATATGCGCGACACGAAGACAGAAATCATATTTGTCATTGAACAGCGTAATCAATGTTCCATAACCAGTATCACCATAATCAACTATTTCTGATCTGTCAAAATTAAATGGTGAAACAACCGCATCCTTTAACGTTTTTATTGCACCGCCACAAGAACGGTCTACACCAGTGTGAATACGAACGCTATCCCAGACATATTTTTTATCGACAATTCTATATCCTTCAGACAATCCGAACTTGCAAGAATTCCTAGCGCCAAGCCTAAAAGAAATGTTCCCGAATTGTAAATCTTTTGTACCATCATATTCATCCAAAAATTGCTTATACTTAGTTTTGTCTTTTGGAATAATAATGGTTGGCGATGATGCTGGTGGAGTCGATGCTACTGAAGTTGATTTTACTTCAATTGGTGGCGGTGTGCCAATTATTTCCTTTAATTGCTTTTTTAGTTTTCTATTAGAGTTTATAGCCGCAATAGCAATAAGGAATCCGATAAGCCCTATTGATAATGAAATTATTTCCAGTAGCATGTCCTAGCCCCCTTATTTATATATTTATCTGCTGAACGTCTCCTTCTCTCTCTTCTTCTGTGCATTCTTTATCTTCATCTTACGATCCGATTCTTTCTGCTTTAATCGTCGCTTGACAGAAGGTTTTTGATAATACTGCTTTTCCTTGTATTCCTTAAGAATGCCTTCATTCTCCACATACTTCTTGAATCGGCGAATCATCGACTCAAGCTCTTCGTTTTCACGCGCAGTAACCATAGCCATTTGTTTTCTCCTTTGTGCTATTACATAAAAATGGTTTTACCGTATAAATGATCGGTTTCGTGCTGTAGGACAATTGCCTCCGCACCGCGAAACTTTTTAAAAACCTTCTTGAGTGTTTTTGTTTCTGGATTATATTCTTCATGAATAAACTTAATTGCCTTGAACCGTTTTACTTCAGTGGTGTTATCTTTACCATAAGTAAGACATCCTTCACGAACAGTTGTTTTTTCCGCTTCTTTTGTGTAGAAGGCATTGAAGTAGACATCAAAACCTTCACCCTCTGGTTTCTTGGAAACAAAAAATTTCTTTTTGATCCCGACCTGTGGCGCGGCGATGCCAAGACCCTGAGTCTCTACAAGGATAGCCTCCATGTCGGGAATATACTTCTTCATGATTTCATCCACTTCGGATGCAAGAACCGATTCACAGACACAGCCTTCAACTTCTTCCTTTGATGCTAACTCAAGCATATTGACTCCTCATATCTAACTATGCTAAATTTTATTGAGATTGGCGTTATTCATATTTTCTTCAGATTTTGCCAACGGATTATTTAAGAGTTCTGTCACTTGTTTTTCCTGTTCTTTTTTCATCATAAGAATGGTGTTTTTGGCTTTTGCTTCTTCGATGTGACGATTGAGTTTACATTTTGCCTCGTTGAATTCTTTGATGAGTTGCTGTTCCTTCTTGGCACCCTCGCATGTGCAAGGATAATGATCTTCCCAATCTCGCTCATCGATGGATTCTTCAACTTTCTCAATTTTCTTGCCACAGAAAATACAATAGTAGTGCCAATTAAGTCTGATGTTTGAGGTTGTGTAATAATTTCTTGTCATGGAGCAACCTCCCGACGCCCAAGGTATTTAATTCCGAAGTTGGCTCCCTTTTTGCAAAAAGTAAACCTGCCGTCAAGATTCCAAATCTCTCCTTTGTTTTGAAGGATATCATCGAAATCAGAAATGAACATGGTATACTTGTCGCCCTTATCGGACTCAAAGTAGAACGTGACCGCAGATCGACCCTTGCCATATGTTTTATAGCGAAGTGTGTCTTCGAAGATATAATTATCTACGAGTTCAACATCCTTCGCCCACCAGCCACCATCCTGATACCAATCCAATTGCTGAATCGTACCGTCGCTGTTTCGTCTGATGGGAATTTTCCCTTCGTAAATTTTACCTTTGGGCATCAGAAGTTCTCCTTACAGGTAAA
The DNA here is from genome assembly GCA_964562055.1 of uncultured Gammaproteobacteria bacterium. Taxonomy (GTDB): domain Bacteria; phylum Patescibacteriota; class Microgenomatia; order UBA1406; family GWC2-37-13; genus JAKBEU01. The sequence goes on along the minus strand of CAZLSE010000029.1, from coordinate 6,049 downwards.
GTTCTTTCTGGGTGGTAAATACCCAGTTTCGTTTTGAAGGATGGAGATTCTTCATATAATAATCCATTACACCCTCATAGGTAATTCTATGCATGTTTTTTCGAAGTGAAATTGAATCCTTGTCAAAATATGTATAGAGGTAATCATATTCGTGCTTGTACTGTTCTCTCACTTTTTCCGATGCGCGAGAATTGTTGAGCATGAGGGCATATCGTTCCTTGGTAAGATATTTTTCTGGATTATAAAGAATCTCAAAAATACCGTCCTGAATTTTTGAAGTGTTTTCATTAGCGGCGGAGGTTCCAATGAGAACAATATTCTTGTTGTGCAAATACTGATTAAAGCAAGACACCCAATAGCAAAGATTATCCTGTTCCCTGAGTCGCTGGTAAAGCGGACTCTTAAGTCCATACCCAAGCATTTTCACAATCATGCGGATATTATAATCCTCGTTTGATTCAGAAATTGGAGCAGAGCCTGATATCATTCCAACCGACAGATCGTTTATTTCTACATCCTTGTTGATATAACTATATGAGTTGATATCTTGCGGAATGTTATTATTAGCGGAAAAATTAAACTTTAATCCGGTATCTGCCTTATCAGCAACAATAATCTTAGCGGGGTTGGAAAAATAAGTTTTCTTGAATTCAACAACATCATCAAAACTGATTGCTTCAAGTGCTTCACGAGTTCCAATTGAAGGAATAAATCCGTAATGTTTTGAGAGGAAATTGGTATATGTTGCGCGGAAGGTATCAGTAAACCAATCGTTATATTCCTGCATTACAATTGGCTTCTGCTTATCAAAATCTTTCTTGGTGGGTTCATACGAAAGAATGCGGTTAATATAATCATCCTTAAACATATTAACACGTTCTGAAAGTCCAGTCATGTGAAACACTACTTCATCTTTGCCAGTAAACGCATTTGTCTGTACGCAGTTTTCATCATATGTTTCATCAAGGTCATCGGTGGATTCACAAATCATGTGTTCAAGTAAATGGCTGATGCCATAATTTTTACTTGTTTCATTCATTGCAGGTGATTCAAATGATAAATAAACACCAGCCATTTCATTATCCGTTTTTTCAAAAATATACATTTTTACTCCTTGGTATAGTATATCATATAAGTATGCTTTTTCAAGCAAACATTGTTTATGCTTTTTCAAGCAAACATTGTTTATGCTTTTTCAATTAAAAAAGCCCCGCGAAAGCGGGGCTTTTATATCAGTCAGCCGGTACTTCCGTTATTTCAACAGAAACATTTTCCTCTTCAGGCTCTTTTACTGGTGCAGTTTCAAACTCTGGTGCTGGCTCTTCATCAATGGTATCAAGAAGTCTCTGATATTCAATCAAGAACCAATCATACTTTCGACAGTAGTTGGCAATATCTCCTTCACGGAATTTACCCTGATCTGAAGTTAGACCCTCTTCAATAAATCGCTTGTAATATTCTACAGTAAGCGGAGAGGTTGCTTCGTCGTCTCCCTTTCCTGTTCCGACCCACGGCTTGAACATCCACCAGCCAGTTCCCTTTTTAGGGATCATTTTATCCTTGATTTGTTTTTCAACATCAGCGGTCGCTGGGATAATAAACTGATAGTCTCGCAAGATTTCAAACAATCCAGAATATGGAGTAAGACCCTTCTGGCTGTCAAAATCAAATGAAACTCGTTTGCCGCGAGTACCAAATCTGGACTTGATAATATCCGCTCTGGTTTTCTGCATGGTCATACCACGAGCAGACTTTTCGGTTTCAGAGTTTGCGTTGTCGATTGACAGCCTGACTTCAAGCGAAGCAACATAACCAACAATGGTTCCACCAGCAACAACTTCTGCCGGTCCATAACCACCAATGTTTTGAGTCAAATGTGCGGGCATGAGAACACCCATTCGAAGCGACTGCATCTTACGGGCATACTGGCGGAAAAATGTTCGCATTAATTTAGCCTTGTTTCCCATGTCTGATCCAGCCTCGGGGTCTTTTTCACGTTCGGTGGTCAACATGGAAATTGAGTCTACAATTAAAAGCACATTTTTTCTTGTTTTGTTTTTTTCCAAGGTATCAATTAAAGTTCCAAACTTCTTGATTAAATCTTCGACAGTATCAATTTGTGAATACAAAATCTTCGAAGGAGATACACCCAAGAAATCAGTAAACTCTTTCGTGAGACCACCGCCCTCTGAATCGAAATAAACAATTGTATCAATTGTTGGGTCTTTGGCGGCACATGCGGCAATCATGGTTTTACCTGCCGAGTTTGCGCCTGAGAAGATGGACACCCTTCCCATAGGAAGCCCTTTGAACACACTCTTTGATATAGCCCAGTTGAGTGCATAATTGCTTGTTGAAATCCATCCGGGAATAGATGCCAGATCAGATTCATCCAAATGCTCAAGCGGCGACTCAGGATATTCCTTGTTGAATTGCTCAAACAGAATATCGGTAATATCCTTTTTTTCTGAAGATGTGACTGATGTTTCTTCTTTTTCTTTCTTTGCTTTTGCCATTAATGTATTACTCCTTCTTTTGTTTTACAATTGAAATATCAATGTCTTTCTTTCCATTTCTCATTGCAGTAACCATAACCTTTGTGCCCTCGGGAAAAATCGCCTCAAGCATGTTTTTCAGGTTATGCAATAATGCATTCGCATTGCTATATGGCATATCCCCAATTTCATATGTCGCAACAACAATGTCATCCTTGCTCATTGATTTGGTTGTAACAGAAGAAATTTTGACCTCATGAGAATTACCAGAATCGTCTTCAAATAATAATTTTCCCATATCATCTCCTTGCATTAAATATGCTTAATAACCGAATGGTTTTTTAATACTGGATTGTTTTATCCTTCAAATAGTTGATAATGTTGTCCTTGTTCAATTTAAACTTCCATCTTTTAACTATTTCGTCATAGGTGAGCAGATTTCTATTATAGAAAAACTTAAACATTCTCTTAATTTCACTAACCTGAATGTTGGTTCTATCAGATATTTCCTTAATAGAAAGTTCCTTGTCTCCGCTTCGTTTTATTTCATTAAAGATGGATTGAATGTTTGAAATGAATCCGCCCTTTTCTACAACATCAAGTGTTTTGATTTGAGACTTGTCATCTGGAACAAAAAGAAAGGCGGTTTCAGATTCAGTATGTGGCTTTTTTATTTCAGCCGTTTTTTCAACCAATTCTTCAACATCAACTTTGGCAATTTCATGCAATTGCTCCTCAATTTCAGTTGGCTCTTCTTCAGGTTCTTCTGACTCAATCGGTAATACAACAGCAGGTGCTGGGACAACTGGCGAAGGATTGACAACCTGTACGGGTGCCGGGGCAACTGGCTGTGAGTAGACCACTTGTTGCGGAACGGTCGCGGGTTGTTGCATTACAAATACTGGTTGCATTTGCTGTGCTATTGGAGGAGAAACTTGTGCAGTAGTTTTTGCTTCTCGCTTCTCAAGTTTTTTTGCCAACAATAAACTCAGCAGTCCTTGCTTTTTCTTTTTATCCTTTTTGGGAGGCATTGAAGCCAGTGAGAGGGTAAGTTCCATCGCTATACCGAAAACAATGAAGAACCACTTGATTGCCGTTTCCGCATGCTCTTCAGAGAATATCTGGCTAAATATCAAGCGGGCACTAATGTTTTTCTTAACCGATTCTTCAGAAATTGCTCCACCAGATTGCTCCGCTTCCGGGGTGGTCCCGGTAATTCCACTATATAAAGCAATCCTTGCCTCAATCTCTCTCATTGCCGCACGAGCCGCAACCAACTGTGCCTCAAGCCGTTCTGCTGGCGCACGATCATAAACACCAATTTCTTGTTTTTTGGCAATAATGTCATCAATCTGTGCCTGAGTTGAGACCTGCTCCTTTTGTGCTGATTCAAGCAATGAACGTCTAGTTTGATCCTTAAACTCTTCCATTGATACTGCCTGTGTTACGTCAGCAGATGAAATCGAAGTGATAGCCTGTCCAAACGATACAATGGCTATAATTGATGTCAGAGCAATAGCAAGCCATGCAGTATAATGAAAAAGTTTTCGTACTCCAACCGCAGATTGTGCAGATACCCAGTGCCATACTTCCATAAAAACCAATACACCACCAGCAAATGGCATAACCCACGATTCGCCGAGAGAGTTAAAAAAGTTGACGTTTAAGATAATTTCAACTACTGCTACGCCAGCAAATCCAATCTGCCTGATTAAAGCGTCTGATAGTTTTTCATTTTCAGCGGGTTTTATCAAGTGTTTCAATTTAGATAGTTTCATGTATAGTCCTTATATGTGTTTTGCATATCTATAAATATGCTTTTTTGAGTGCAAGTTCTATTTTTTCTCAAGATAACTCAAGAATGTGCTGTAAAGTATTTGCCTCCTACTATGCTTAAATATGCCTAAAAAGGAACCATATGAACGAATTAAGGCGAGATATCATATCAAACACTTTTTACAATAATGTAAAAATTACCGATTCATACATGTTTATAACAGATGGTAATTTTATATTTTCTGAAAAATCAAAGAAATATTTTTTAGGCGATTATGCGAAATCCAATAATGAAGAATATAATGATTTCAATTTTATAATATTGGGAATGTATATAGATTTTAAAAAGAAAATATTTCACATGAACTTTGTTTTAGGCTCTGTAAGTCTATACCATGAGGTAGCCCTATGAGCGCATTAAAAAAAGATGTTATCATGAACATTTTTTTAGCAGATGAAGTATATGAATGGGTTGACGATCCACAAGAAGGACCAGTGTTCATTATCCAATATAAAGGAGATAAATATTTGTTTTCGCCAGAAGCAAAAACAATATTTTTAAAAGACTTTGAAAGTGGATTTGTCGATATGCCTAAAATGGATTTTATTATCCGCAATATGATTTTGGATTTTGATGTACAGCAGTTTAGAATGCAGTTTTATTTTGATGGCGATTTACGAGAGCATGAAATAGATTTTGGAGATGTGTAGTGGAAATAAAAAATAAATCGCACTGGTATGATCATAGTGAATATTGGACTGATAATGGGCTATATTTATCTTTAAATCATGGCACTTTTGAAACAGTGAGAGTTGAATTAAAAGTTAAAGGATTAATCATTGTTTTTAATAGCCAAACTGCTAAACGAACATGGACTGTTCCTATGCTCGAAAAATTGGCAAGAGAACTATTATCAAATAACGGTAAAACTATAATTAAAAAAATATTTGAAGAAGAAATATGGACTAAATAAAAAGGGAGCCAGTTGGCTCCCTTTTATTAATTAAATGTCTTTACAGTATTTTGTTGTCTTGAATGGCTGTGGCATCTTGTTTTCGGAAATAATTCCTCTTTTTACAAGATTGGAATAAGAGTCATAATAAATGGAATGTGTTTGGATAAGTGCGCCCGCTTGGAATCCAACTGTTGTGCATTTACTATCCAATTCTTTTCCTTTGGCAGTTCCTGCCTTGAAATCTACATCCATTGATCGAAGCACAGTAGATTTTGTTGGCTCTTCAACAGAAGCGGAACAGTTGAAACATGAAGTAAGTTGGACATTATCAGAATTGATATATCCAGAAGTGGAATTAAACTCCATCCCGCTAAAAGTATCGCCAGCGGTATACGTTATCCATGATGGTTGGTTCCACTTCAGGGTTGTTCCGGTGGAAGTCCATGTCCAAGGCATTTCAATCTTTTTTTCTTCAAAAATTGCAATACCAATTACTCCGAGATTTTTTGCCCCTGCTCCGAGTTTAACAGAATATGATTTCGACTTGTCGAAGGTGAACAAAAACTCTTTTACCTTGTCATCGGAAATTCTCCATCCATCAACCTTAAGACTAGAAAATGGATTGATGACGTATCCATTATCTGGTTCAAGCGTGGCTTCTTCGCCTGACAAAATGTTGATGCCATCAATTGAAGTAACACACAAAACGCGATTAGCCGAATTGTTTTTTACCTCAATTTGATACTTGGAACCTTCTCGGGCTTCTACCAGGAACTTACTATGTATCGGTTGACGATGCTAATGGTTGCGGACCCGTAAACA
>CAZLSE010000028.1:15407-20675 GCA_964562055.1 uncultured Gammaproteobacteria bacterium | reverse complement strand
ATCACCCAAAACCTTGGTAACATGTCGTATCCAATTATCGTTGTCGTCAATTAAAACATTGATGTCTTCAATCCAAGGTCTCAAGTTGACGTTAATCCAAGTGAATAAATAGGTCGGAGACAAGAATTTTACATATTTTTTTATTGTCTCATTATCAGACGCGGTTAGGTTCATCTTATTGATGAATGGTTCAAGTTGATATTCAATCAAGTTTGTTTTGAAGTATGTCCATGGGTTTTTATGCCAAGTAAGTCCATCGTTGTTGTATGTCTCAGCCCCTCGCATGTACGCATTAGGATTGGTGCATCCATGTTTTTTGAGGGAGTTGAGTTCTATTTTCCAATCGTCAAGGTTACGGGTTTGCGCAAGGTATGGAGCAGGTTTTAAATTGATGCCTACCGATGGCTTTCCTGTTTCTTTTGTCGGATTGGTGGTTGTCAAATAATATTCAACGTTCAATTCAGTCATTCCGGGGAATGCTTCTGGATTTGAAACGTCACGGTTAAAATAGAATTCTTTTAAGTTTATTTCAAATCCAAGAAACTTGAAGAAGAAACTGAACGAATAGTTTGTGCCCTTTATTTTGTAGATTTCAATAATGTTCTTCAGTAGTTCTCTGAATGAAACTGAAGACAGTGTAAAGTCCTCTCGCTCGTATCCAATGTTTTGTCCGAGATAGTCCAAGAATTCATCAGGGCACTTATCAATGTCATATAAGTCGGCAATGCGAGTTATGGCATCTTCCATTTGGTCAAGTTTTCGACCAAGAGATTCAACCGTTAATTTCAATTTTGGAGTTGCAAGTATTTGGTCGCGGTCGTATTCCGGCAAGAAATTAAGAAAGTTCTTTTCATAAAAATTATCAGTGACGCCAAACTTGTACAAATAGATGGTGGTGTGAAGCAATTCGAGCAGGGTTGAACCGGCAGTTGTAGCATAAGACGACCATGGCTTAACCGAATACCCATAAAGTTCGGCAATCTGATCAAGCAGGTCAGAATCAGAGTAATACATGCTCAATGGCATTTCTTGTATTTCATCGTTGTTCAAAAGAAGGTAGTTGGATACATCCATTACCTTGGCATCAGCAATTTCAAATTCTGATATTAATGAAGAAGTGGCAGGGTGCGTTTTTAGGAGTGAGTATATTTTTTCTGGTGTATCATAATAGCGTCGTGCCACACGTTACCTCTCTTAGTTAAATATGCCATTAATCAAGATTGTTTTAATTATCTTTCTTTTATCTGACGATTTTAGTTCATTGGCTGGCTGATAATAGGGTAGTAAATGCCAAATTGAATCGTTTACATCTTTTGTAGACAAGTACCATGTTTCCTTGCCATAGTCTTCACTCGCTCCGCGATCAGTAATCTTGAATGTTGGTATGTTGTATATCGTATCTTCATCATATAAAGTAGTGTTGGAGATTATACACACAAATATTTCGTCTTTTACCCTTTGCGCAATAACCTGTCCAACTTTCAATTTATCATATTTCATTTCCATTCCACCAATCTATCAGAAAATAGCCTCGATATAATTCGTTGTTTATCTACTCTGTGCATATCTTTTAATGGCAAATATATATTATGCTCTTCAATAATGCGATCCTTGTGGTATAGGGTTTCCTTGTTGCCGCCATAGAAGATTAACATAAATCCACGGTTATCAGGAGATGTTTCCTTTACAAAAAATATAAGCCAATCTTCTACTCCGCTTGAGTTGTGTGATACCCTGTAGATTCCGTCTCCGATGTTCATTTATACCACCCACTCCTTAATGCCTTTTTTAAATAGTTCAGTGACAAAATATTTTTTTAGGTTATCTGAAGCAAGTGCCATGGGAATCAATCTGTCTACGGCTATTCTTGCTTCTTTTCTACTGAGGACAGCATCCGCTAAATCCATAAATATGTATGAACCAACAATCGCATTCAGATTATTTATTTTTTTTATTATGGCAAAGTATTTTGAGTCTCTATCATTATAGTAAACCATATCACCGGGTTTCATTCCCAACCTCTTTCAAAATTAAATAACGATTTTACTAGGTTGGATTTTTCTTTTCTGCTGAATTCGTTTATATTTTCTTCATGATAAAATTGAATGAAGTTAGAACCCTTTTGTGGAACGAGCCTCGCCCATGTAGAAGTGGCATATATGCAAAAATAATATTCGCCTATTGGAACAACTACGCATTGTGTTCCGCCGTATAACATCATTACGAATCCTTGTAGGTAAAGATGAGTCCAGACCTCTGGTTTTCCGTGAGTTGCGATGTACCCTCATGGTGGTCGTTTGCCAAAACCATCATCTCGTTATATTTGCAATAAATTGAGTTTTCAACCTTATTGGCATCCATTTCATTCAATTCATCAATAGTAATTGCATCAAGCACAAACCTTCTGTATGCCTCGTAGTTTTTACCAAGATAGGTAATGTCTACAAACCTGACGCCAGACATGCTCATGATGTCAGCAATGACCTTTGATTTTGAAATTGACTGGTTGTATTTGCTCTTTGAGACATCATAAAGGTTTCGCATATATGTCTTGAGATTTGCCTCAACGTTTTGCCTCAAGTTCTTATAGCAATAAACCGTCGCGGCAATATCAAATGTCGTAAACTCTGAATCCTTAAGAACATTATCTACGCAAATCATCTTCTTGTCTTTAATGGAATCCAGAATAAGCGATTCTTCTGAATCATCGTCATCACCGCGCACCCAGTGGTTCGCATATTGTACGAATACCGTTTCTTGGAAATCTATGGTTCCACCTGTCGCTCGTGTGAGATAATTGTTTTCATAGTTGATGGTATAATCAATATCTGGTCGGCAAATAAATCCATTTGCCTTTTTTACAACCACTGGTTCAGATGGATATAGCGAGAATGGAACTGTATCAAGATACAATCGTTCGTTGGTTCCAAATGCTAGAACAGTGTTTTGCTTAAACTCCGCAACTGATTGGTCTGAAACATAATTAACCAAAAGTGTTACCGTGCCAGCAGGTATGTTACCACCATCGGCTGTTGATATTCTTGATATCGATCCAGTGACTTCATCAAACGTATAATCTACGCCTTCATAGTATGGATTGGCAGTAAGACTATCAGACGGAATAATATAAATAGAATTGCCCAAATATTTTCTCGCCTTTTTCAAGTAAACCTTTTGAATAGTGTTTGAAAAAGAAATCTCCTCTGAATCAAATACCTTATGAACATCATAAGGTCGTCCAATTTTCATATACTTGTTGTAATAGAATGGGTCGATTGAATTGTAGTTGTCTCTCTGTGGACAGGTAAAAATCCATGTCTCAAGCGGTGGCAAATTGTAACCGTATTCTGCATAGATTTCATCTGGTTCGTTTTCTTTACCAATTACATTGGCATGCATAACCAATGGGCTGTCTTCAAGATGCACCACATAGTCTTCATGAGTTACTGTCTTATTTGCTGATCGAAGCGAAATTGGTGCGGTGAGTTTGGCATCTTCAATTCGTTCTTCATCGGTTCCACCAAAGCCAGATTCAGGATTGTTAAATAAAATAGTAACGCGGGTGTTGTTTGAAAGAGAATATGTTTTTGTGGTATTGATTGCACCAGCAACAATGTTCGTTTTAGCCCCACCACCAACTCGATACATAATCTTTATTCGTTGTCCGCGAGATGGAATCTTTGTTATAGATGAAGGTCCGAATACAATGGTTGCTTTGTTCTTGGCATCAATTTCAACCATGTATGGAGGAAGTTTCTCAAGTTCTGACAAATCATTTTGCTGTGCTTCTGGCGAGATGAACGATTTTACTTCGGGGAACTCTGTGCCTGTTTCATAGGAAAAAACTCGTACAGAGTTTTCAATGACTGGATATTGTTCCAGCGTGTATTTTTCATTATCTGTTCCATCCATGAATATCTGGTCTTCCGTGTAAGTAGTTCCCTGATAGAATGGAATGTTGTAGAATTCATAGATACGGTTGTCGGAGGTTCCTGTATTTACCAAAAACTGGTAGTCATAATTTGGCTTACCATCCGAAGCCATATCAATGCACTCGAAGCGAATGGCGTTGCCGTTGGTGTCTAAACCAATAATGGTTTCTCGCTTGGGGATTTGGAAACTCTCGTTCCACTTGGTAATTTTACCTTTTATGTTGACCTTGGCGGCTCGTGGCAGAGCAGGGCGATGATTGATTAATTTTAATATGTTGATGAGTGATTGACGTTGCGTAGCGGTCGATACAAACATTTCCTGAGCAATCCAGTCGGCGCGGGAAGCAAGTTTCTCCACGATAAACGACATGGTTTCGACGAACATTCGACCGGCATTTGTTTCAAGAAAATCATCCCACTCGGCATTATACTCTGGGTGCTGTCGGATAAGATTCTTGACATCAGCAAGGATTGTATCAAAATCAAGTGACGTATAGGATATTGAAGGTAGTTGTATTAATGTTGCCATTTTGACCTCTATTAAGTAAAACTTCGTTTATTGTAATTGCAGATTCAATTCAAGGAATCGCGGATCGGCATTTGGTTTACCCACATAATTAAAACCTATGGAGATGCTAACCGTCGAAGTATCTTGGTTGGCAGTAACCTTCAATTCTCGTAAAATTGCTCTAGGTTCATATAGTTCAATGGTTTCTCGTAATTGGTTTTCCATTTCAGTAAGCGAATCGGTATCAAGTTGCTCAAACAACATGGGTTTAAGGTTACCACCGAAATTTGGAGTACCAACTCGTTCATTTTCGTTGGTCATTATGAGTCGTGCTATGCTTTCTGATACAAGGTCTTCATCCTGCTTTATGACGAAAAAATCTCTGCCATAAAATGCGATACCTTTAGTTGATGTTGCCATATGTTTATCTTAAGCGAAGATTCATTTTTATATAAAAAAAGGCTCCCTTTCGGGAGCCTCTTATTGGACTGGACTGGTTACAGAGCAGGAACCCAAGTCGCATAGCTGGGATTATCGATAACATAATCGAAGAATGCAACTACACCGTATGACATTTCCCCATCCAAAAGAACCAATATTTTGTTGGTTTCATCCCCGTCCCAATCTTCAAGGGTATAAGTCCCAACGGTTGCGGTGAACGATCCCTCGCTACTCAGCCACTTCTGGTTCAGATAGGTCACGCTACCGTCGCTCAAGGTGAACAGGTTAGAACCGCTCTTCTGATCGTCCAGTGCCACATCGTCGCTGGTGTAGTACACACCGGGTTCATCGTCCCAGTAGTACACGCCGCTGATGGTCGCGGAAGTA
>CAZLSE010000028.1:0-15385 GCA_964562055.1 uncultured Gammaproteobacteria bacterium | reverse complement strand
GTTGACGAAGGTATCCGCAAGGGTTACCTTTACCGGAACAGGGTTCACGACCGGGTTGGAACAACCCATCATCGCCACAGCCGCCAGAACCACGATCATCGCCACGAACACGCTCTTGTTAGCCTTCATAGTATCCCCCACCACCCGTCTAAGATTGGGTTCCTGTTTCAGAACCTCATATACATACTATACCATAAATCAAAACATAAATCAAATTTTTTTTAATAAATCGACACGATTTTTGAACGATTTTTTATCCTAAAAGTTGGAGTTTTTTAGCCTTAAAATCGACATTCCATCGCTGGTCAGATCGAGTAGAAACCTTGAATATTTCCTGCATCTTTTCAAACCATCCATCATATTCAATTTGCACCTTGGCTAGTTCTCCAATAAGTCTTGTAAACAGGGCGTCATTGCCTTCTGCTGTAGCTTCTTTGATGAGTCCTTTAATACCGACCATTTTGGCATTCAGCACTTGAATCTCAGTTACTTGTTCGCTTGATAAATCAAAATCCATATTGTACTCCTTTAATAAACTATGCTTAAATATATACAGGTGGTCTCAATGCAAATCCAGATTGGGCTGTATTTAAACATGTTCCTGTACAACTATTCGTGCAACTTGTAGAACAAGAATTTCCACACATAGTAACACAAGTTGTAGAACACCCACGAGAACAACTAACTACACAACTATTAGATGCACATGCTGATCCACAGGCAGTTGCACACGCTGATCCACAGAGATGATTACAGGTTGTATTTCCACAGGTTGCATAACAATTATTACCGCATGTTTTTGTACTACAGGCAGTTGAACAAACACCAGAACAGCCAGTCCAACAATTGTTGGAACAAGCCCCAGAACAGTCAAAACATGGTCCGAGATAATCACCGCTACAACTACCTTTACAATTTCCGCTACAATTGTCTCCACAAGTGCTTGCACAAGTTCCACCACACACCCCAATACAGACTGATTCACAATTTGAGCCACAAGTTCCACCGGCACATAATGCGGCGCAAGCAGTATTACATTGTCCTCCACAAACTGAAGCACATGCTCCACCACATGTAGCCTTACATCCGGTATGGCAATTTACAGTACATCCCATTTCACACGCATCGCCGCATCCGATTCCGCATGATATTTTACAAGTAACGGTGCATTCGTCAAAGCATGAAGTAGAACAACCTGAGTTGCATCCAGCCAGACTATATTTTATTCTTTCACTATTTTTAATTAGTGGTATTATGTCATTAGATTCTATTTTACCATTATTATCTGTAACGGATTCTGCCGCATATAAATTAGAAAATAAATTAAAATTATTATATATTGTTTGGTTTAACGTAGATAAATATGGCTCATCAAAGAATCCGACTGTTGTTGCTTGATTTCTAAATCTATTTAGGGCAGAATTCATGGCAGATAAAGAAATAGATGATTCATTTCCACCTGAAATAAAAGTGTCTGATTGTAATTGACCAAAAACATATAGACGACTTCCATGAACTGTTTCAACGTATCCATTGCTTGGTTGTTTTAAGAGATATTCTTGTCCAGAAGAGTCCACAACTGTTATTTTATGATTTTGAATAATATATGGCGGAATGTTGCTATTGTGGTTGAAAATTATATAATCGACATCGACACTATCTGTAGATGATAGTTCCACTTGATAATATTTACCACCTGTTTGTGGAAGACTAACTACATAAGATGAAACTGGATTCCCATTTCCATCTAAAGAATCTGCCCTTCTTACTGTTTTACCAATAGATGCGTTTTGTCCATTTACATAAACCTGACTCGCTCCACCAACATCACAACCATTCCACATAGAATCAATAATTTTACCATTATATCCTATAGCAACAAAAGTAACGGCTCCATTAACCTCAATTGAATAAAGTGCGCCAATTTCTAAAAGTTTTGTTTTTATAGTTGTAGATATGGTATTGTTTCCAGTAAGTACAATGGCGAAATATTTATTGGTGGGAAGGGATGATATTTTTGAAAGGAAATTTGTTTGACCAGTTGTATTTGAATATGTTGCATAGGTATTTTGAACTATGTTTATTGGTATTAAATTTTGATCAAAACTAAATTCAAGCACATATGCCGCATTGGCGGATGAAACATTTAATAATTCACTACCTCTAACTTTAATTAAAGCCGCACCAGAATATGATCTGGCATACATTTGTAGGTTTTGAAACAACACCGCTCGTATAGATTGAACCGAAACATCTTGCTGAAAAAGGGTGTTAACATCTCCCCCTCCTTTATATGGACTGCGATAACCGCCATTAGGGAAATATTCTCTGACTTGTCTTATTTTCATTGGCATGTTGTTTTCCTCGTAAATTATCTTTACTTATTGTCAGATAAAACAATATTTTCAGTCATTCTATCGAAACAGTATTGAAACATTTCATCAAATCTATTTAAGGGCATTTTTTTTATACATGTTTCATAAAAAATTCTTTTATTATAAAAGTTATCCGCCGAATAGACTTCATTGGTTTCATCTCCCAATGCAACTCCGGTTGTGAAAGAAAGGGTGGCGTTTTTAACACCTAAAGCATACATTTCATTATTAAACACTGTAGAAAAATCTAAATAAGCATTAACGGCTTCTTGTTCGTATGATGCATCCTCTAAGAATAAAATAATTAACAATTCATATTTATCCCATAGATTTTTTAATTTGTTTACGACATTTTTATTACATACAACGCTTTTCATTTATACATTGTCCTTTCAAAAAAATTTATTTTTTTGATTTTGTTACACATACAGTCTTGATTTAAGAATGACTTATATTCAGTTTCTGCGTCAAATGATTCTGCTCTGTCAAGATTTTCAAGTGGTAATATATTTGACTGTGTTAATTCATTATACAACGATTTAGAGTGATTTGATGTAAGGGTTGTCAAGGCACATGTTGATGTAGCAGGTACAAGATATTCTTTTGTTTTTAATCTATTATTAAAGATATTTCTGTTACAATAAAATGTTTCACAATTAATACACATTAGATGTGGTTTTGTAAAATGGAAATATTTTTCATCAGATTTGTCAAATTGAGAAATATGACAAAGAGATTCGCCTTCTATTTTTTGATAATAAAATGATGGATGATAATAAACAAATCCAGACACATCAATAAAGAATGCTCCATATCCAAATGGATCAAATTTTTCACTTGACTTATATCCAGTAATGTTTTTTACCATTACAAACGAACCGGATAGTTCTAGTTCTTTTATTTTTTGGCGCACTAGATATAACTGTTCGTTTAATTTATCTGTATCATATTCTTGTGGAAATTTTAACTCAATAAATCCTCGGACGTTATTTACTATTAGTGTAAAATTATCAAAAAGATTTTCAGAAACAAATAAATATGCGTTATTGATTGGTTTATTAATGTATATACCAATATTTTTATCGTTAATTATAGAAATGCTACATTTTTCTGATTCACCTATTGTTAGCAATCCTTGATAGTTTTCAACATCTTCTTTTTTTATTATAAAAAAACAGGTATCATTTTTAATATTGTCTGCTATAGAGTTTAATGTGGTAGAATCCATATCTCCTGTGTTAAAGTTAGTTATGTTTTCTATTACAACTTTATTTGATGTCTGAATAAAATAATTCATTAGTCAACTCCATTCATTTTTTTATATAAGTCATACGCAAACTGGAATTGTATTTTTTGAAATTCACAATGATATGTAGTTCGCCAATATATGCTATCAACGTCTTCAATTACTCCACCTACACACATGGGACAATTATTTAATAGTTCGCAGGTTCTGCATTTATTGGGAGCAGAATCAAAATTATTTAATAGTCTTAATGATCTTCCTATTTCTTCGTTTTTGATTGCATATTTTTTGTTTTCATGTGTTGCATATGGTGATAACCTAAAACAAGGATATGTTTCACCATCGGAATCAACAGACCTCATAGATGCCGCGCCACAATATGTTCGGCTAATTGAATATGGATTTGATTCTTCTCCTAGAAGTTTTAGTGGAATGTGGCGGCTACCAATAATACCCTGATATTGCATTTTCTCCCACCTTTTATTGGTGATAATATCATTTGATAAAAGCAACATCTGCTCTTTAAATATATCCAGATATTTTTCAATATTATTCCCCCAGAGATTTTCAAAGACAACATTCATATTAATGTCACCGATACCCATATCATCCCATAAAAACAATGTTGACTCATAGAGATATTTGAGCGTATCTGGACCAAGAGTTACCTTGGTGCTACGAATATTATATTCATCTTGATATGACAATATATTGTTTTTTATAATATCCCATGATGGAGAACCATCGGGGAATACGCGATACATATCGTGTTGTTCTTTAACTCCATCCAGAGTAACAGATAGGGATAAATGTTCTTTTAGATTTTTTAATATTGGAATTGGCTTATGTAAATTAACCCCATTCGTACCAAGCATGAGCATATAATTTGATATAAACTTTCCATTTTTATAGACTGCTTCTAGCGATCTTTTTATTAATTCATTTGTTCTTGAAATATTAACCCATGGCTCTGGATAAAATGATAATATTATTCCGGGCTTGTCGTTTTTATCTGCTTCATTAATTAAATTTTCTACGCTACTTATTACAGCATCTATATCATAGTATGAATCATTGTTTTTTTGAAGATAACAATAAGTGCATCGCAGGGTACAGTCTCTTGATACAATAATGTCTATCTCTTGCCAATCATTAAATGGAGAATCTAAAAAACTATTATATTGAATCATTTTGACTCTCAATGATATAAATGCTTTCTACCCCTTCCTTGTTAGTCCAGATGATATTTGTTGCGTTAGGGTGCTTATTTAATAGATTAAGTATTTTATCTGCATTATTATATTTTTTGATATATTCCGCTACTTCTTCAAAGGTTCTCCCAGAAAAGGCAAAATATTTTCTTCCGTCATCCCTTATAAAAATTCGTTCTTCTCCACTATTTTCTATGGTATATGTATTGTTTATATTTCCATCTTGGTCAATTGAATTGAATTGGTTATCAGAAATGACAACATATTGCTCAAGGAATCTACCATTGAGGTCTCGTTTATTGAATATAATCAATCCGTGTTTTGATGGTATACCATCATGTTTTTTTTGAGAAATAGAAACTAATTCTCCTGTTTCAACTTTATAATTATATTCTTTGTATATCATTTAATCCCCCAATTTTATCTTAATATTCTCTTCTATAAACTATGCTATTTTAGGCATAGTTAATGGTATGAATAATGTCAGAGCGACTGAAATAAAAATAGTAGTCGATAAAAATATCGATATTGGTAGCCTTTTCCCCTTGCTCGAATTCTTGAAAAAAAACAAGCATCCAGATTTTCGTCTTCATATCTTACTGGATGTGAATGATAACGTTCAAATAAAAAACCAATGGTTGTACGATGCCATTTCTATCTTAAAGTCCAAGTTGGATGCGGATATTGGCATCAGGTTTTCATCCAGATCAGTCATTGAATCAACCGCTCTTGATACCATGGTGGCATACTGTAACGAAGCGGTCATCAAGGTATCTGGCAACTATCGAGAATATAACCCAAACATGATTTATCTCGCGTCAAGAAACATGCGGGTCATTGTCGAACTAATTGTCGATGAACAGACAGCCAGTATACTAAAGCCATTCAAGGATTTTTATTCTGTCATGAAAATCCAAAACTCGTACAAGATTGATTATTTTACCCCCGTATCAAATAAGAAGCAATTTGTGCAGGAGGTGCTAAACCAACTTACGTTGATTGTGCAAGGTGACAACCTTCTTGATTACATAAAAGAATTGGCTCCGGGTCGAAGGTCGTATTGCCCATCATTTGAAAAGAGTTTTGCCTATCACCTTGATGGCACCATTACCCACTGCCACATAAAAAATGATATTGTGTTAAACAATGATATAAACAACCAAATAAACAAGTTGAAGCGTAAGATAGATTTGTCAAAATGCTCTGGATGCATTGCTCTTGAAACGTGCGGTGGAGGTTGCTATGCGGTCTTTGAAACCACTTCCAATAGCGATGTGTTCTGCGCGATAAACATGGGGCTTCAACATATAAAGAGCGAATTCTTAAATGGGAGAAAATAATGCGAGAATTTATCGTTAAGTGCGATGCTTGTGAAAAAAACTTGATTTTTACCGAAGAGCAATTGGCACAAAAAAAACCGATTGTATATCATCAAATAAGACTCAATTTCAGGTCTTTCATGAAAGACCCCAACACCCTTCAGGAAGAAGAAGTAAGCAACATGGCAAGGCAGACCGATAGCATTTATTGCAATGATTGCTTCATGAAATTGACAAAACACCTTGAAGCATTTATCGATGAAACTGACCCTAAGTCTCAGGATGCCCTTCTTCACGCCGAGATTGATCCAGCCATTGTAAAGAACCAATCATCCGAGATTGATGGGATAGAGGCACTGGAACAAAGAAGGAAAGCATAACATGTTCCAAAATACAAAGCAACTCATATTAAAAATTACTCGCGGATGCAACCTTCGCTGTTCCTATTGTTATGTGTTTGGCAAGGATCAGGCGGTGGGCGAAGTCATGTCAACCGCTCTGTATGAAAAAATAATAGACCGATATTTAAGCGAAACAAAATATGGTGATTTGCTGGAAACCGGCAGTTCAGGACAACAATCAGTTGTATCCATTGTGTTTCATGGTGGTGAACCGCTTTCGATTGGTAAAAAGAACATCATGAAGTTTTCCAAAATTGCTCACCAAATAGCCAGACGGCACAAGAAGGTTGTGCAATTATCCATACAGACAAATGCCACGTTGATTGATGACGAATGGATTGCAATTTTCAGAAAATACAAGATGGGAGTCGGTGTTTCATTTGATGGATTTAAAAGTTCCGGCAATGAACGAAATGCCGGTATGAGTCTCATCGAAGCGATCTTGAAACTCAGATCAAATGGTCTTTTTGACAGCACTCTCATGGTGCTTCATAAGAGCAACTATAAAAACATTCATGAAAACTTTGAAACCCTTCGAAGCCTCGGCGTTAAGAATGTCAAGGCAAATAGAGGTGTGGATGTAACGACAGAAAAAGACAGCGATTATGAATTGAATGCCAATGAATTGTTTGAAGCATATAAAGATGTTTTTCATTATTTAATGGCGCACCCTGATTTCTCTGAAGACAATATGGTCATGTGGTTTGAAAAATATTTAACGCAAACTTCTAAGGGTGTTGAAGGGAAAGATTACGGACAGCATTGTTATACCCGATACTGCGGTGCCGGTGGTGCTTTGGTTGAAGTAGAGCCAGATGGAACATTGCAGTTTTGTGGAAGAAACTCCAAGAAGAACACCTTGACCTCACCGGGCAGTGCGCTCATGAAAGATGCGATGGAACTTGTAACGGCATCAAAGATGATGGAGTTTCATATGGGCAAAATAGAATCCATTGCGAAAAATGGATGCAACCTTTGCCATGCTCAAGCCATTTGCGATGGAGGATGTATTTCATTCTCAAATCAAAAGTTTGGACATCCTTGCATTGATCCAACGACTTGCGCATTTACCAAGATGATACACAAGTTTTTGGCACAGCATGATGCCGAAATCAAACAATACATGAGTTCAAGGAAAGTACCCAATGAACCTAATTCTTACTTCTATTTGTAATAAAAAATGTTCGTTCTGTTTTGCTGATGGAAAGGGAGAGCCGAACGAACTGTCGCTTGAGCAAATAGCGACAAAAGTAATCCCACAGAGGATATTAAGTTGTTGGGAGGTGAGCCGACACTTTATTCAAAGTTCCCTCAACTTCTTGAACTCTGTAAAAGTAAACCCAACACAACGGTACTTATCAGCAATTTTTTTATTTACAAGCAAGAAGTAAAAGACGCCATATTGAACTTCCAGAAGGACAAGAGTCTCAGGTTTTTGATAAACGTTTCTGAAACCACGGAAAAACAATATGCCTTGGTTGTTGAAAACATGAATGCCTTAATAAAAAACGATGGAGTGGCATCCATAGGATTTACGCTTGATGAAACAAGAACCTTTGAAAGTTATCAAGTATGGCTGGATAAATTCAAGGTGGATGTTGGAAGGTTTATTTCAAACATTAGAGTGTCTGTTCCGTTCCCCAATTTTAAAGAGGGAGACAAGAAGAAGTTTTATTTGTACAAGAACTATGTCTTTACCGATATGATTGAAGAGTTTATCAGGTGGGGATTGAAAAATGAAATCAAGGTAAACATTGACTGTGGATTTTTTCCTTGCATGTTCAGGGACGAAAAGCAGGAAGAGTATTTTAATAAATGGATAGACAGAATGGAATATGGCTGTGGTGGTGGTGCTTTTGATATTTTTTCTGACAATACGGCATCCTTGTGTTATCCCGGAAAAGATATAAGTGTTGACATTTCATCGCATGAAAAACTGGAATCAGCCTTTAATGAAATAATATACAAGAAAAGGTTTTGTTATGCGTCGAAAACGAACTTGCCGGAAGAGTGTTTGCAATGTTCATTTTTGTTCAACAAATGTAATGGACCCTGTTTGGGGTTTATAAAAACAGGAGGATAACTAATGTCCACATACACCAATACGCATACTAATCACACGGATGATACATCAAAAAAATGGCCTATAGTTATTCCTTGGTCTGTGAACTGGGACGGGGAATTAAATTTTGTAGGTACAACCATCAAGGCGGCTGATTTACGGGAACTTAGGCAACACGCTAAAGCACTTGAAGCCAACTTCAATTTCGCCGCGACCGACCCTTCATACACGCGGGTGTCTGATTCTGAAACCAATGTCGGTGAAGTGGTTGAAGCAGAAAATTTAAACCAAACCCCCGGAACATTGACCGCCGCTGGCGCCGGATTACTTGATGGCATCAAGACAATCAAGCCAACCACTGCCGTAGGTGCAGTTCCAGATTTTGCAACTTTGACCAAGGCTAAGTTAAAAGAAATTGCGACCGAACTGAATGGACTAAGTTCATATGCAAATTATACAAACTACAATAATGCTGGATATGGTCAATATGCAAACTATATAGCATATTCCCGTGGTACTGGTTATTCTGAAACCTTCTATTATCAAAATTATCACAGATATTCTGAATATAACCGAGCGATTCACACCGATAATGATGCCAATCCGGGTCGCTATACAAACACATATTATTATCGGTCTAATGGTGGAACATATTCTGACGCTAACACCTATACAGACCAAACCGCGCCCGGATATAATAATGGAACATACAACAATTCAACCACGGCATATTCCAATGCGGTGTATTCCAATTCATATACCAATCCTGCGACATATCAAAATACTCTATGATTGATTTATTATTGATTGCTGGGATTATTACTCCTGACGCACTGGGCAAAGATGAATATTTAAATCCATATACTTACTCGGTTCCTGTGGCTTCTTTGTACGAAGCACTAAAAGATTCATATTCTGTAAAGGTGCTAATACCCGATGTAATCAAAACCGACTATTTAAATCACCTTCCTGAAGCAAGGGTATATGGTATTTCTGTATCATACCCAGAAATGACCGAACTAAAAAAAATAGTTTTATATATTCGGGCAAAATATCCAAATTCAAAAATAGTCCTCGGAGGGCAATACCCAACGGCATTTCAGGCAGATGTTTTTTCATATCTTGAAGTTGATTATGTTGTGCTTGGGAACGGCATTGAAGCGATGCGAGGCATTCTCGAAGGCAGACTTACTAAAAATGTCAGCACTCCATCGCTCAAGGGCGACGTTGTGTTTGATCGTACCGAAGTTATTTCTTCTTCCATATT
The DNA here is from genome assembly GCA_964562055.1 of uncultured Gammaproteobacteria bacterium. GTDB lineage: Bacteria > Patescibacteriota > Microgenomatia > UBA1406 > GWC2-37-13 > JAKBEU01. The sequence continues at coordinate 5,504 of CAZLSE010000028.1, read as the reverse complement.
AGATAACGGCGCATATGTTGGTATTGATTGGAATGAAATAGAAAAAAATTCGCTTTGTGATAAAGAATCAAAGTGGGTTGTTACAAGCCACGGATGTTTATTTAATTGCGGATTTTGTACAAACAAATGTTTCTCTAACCAAAAAATATTGTATAGGAATATGGATAGAATTATAAATGATATTAATTTGTATTTGGAAGACAATGCTGATTCTCGTATATTTTTAACAGAACCTTTATTTTCTGCCAATAATAGGCTACATAGACAATATGCGAATGAATTATTGAATAGAGTGTATAATGAAACCCCAATTACCGTTAAAAACCAACTAGGAATATTTTGCAGAATGGGAGACATGAATGATGAGTTTATTGAATTATTAGAAAAATATAGCGACAAGTTATATTATAATCTATTAGTAGGTGTGGATAATTTCAATGATGATATTCTTTTGGATATGAAAAAGCATGAAACAAAAAAGGGTTTATTAAAGTCATTTGAAAAAATAAAAAATGTTCAATCAATTAATTCATTAACTGGAAATATAATTCTTGGAACACCAAAAGATTCGAATGATATTTTTAATGAAAACGTGGAAGACACTTATAAATTGTATCGTTCATATGCAGATTCTCATATAAACATAAAAATGTCGGCTACTACTTTATGGCTATTACCCGGTTCGCAATATTACATCGATAGAAACATGTATAGTAATATTTATATAACCGACAAGAACATTGATAAACAAATACAGTTTGTTGAACTTGATGGAAACGTTGAAATGAATGTCGGGCTACAGCCGGAATGGTTTACTAAATTCCAAAGGCATAAATATGAGTACCATAAAATATTGAGAAAAATAAAGGGCAAAGAATGATATTGCTGGATATAGACCAAGACTATTTTTTTCTTCCTGTGTTGAGCGGTAAATTGCTTAAAGACCCACAGGAACGCAATGCCTTTTACCATCAGGCTCAAATAACGTATCGAGATATTATCAATTTCTTTAGGTTGTCATCATCGAGTAAGATCAAAATATTTGATGACCACGATGAAGTGTATCATGAGGTTGATAGATTGGGCGGTTGCCATAAACTCATTCACATTGATGCGCATGACGACATCTGCCATCGCACTGTACTCAATAAATTAGACTTGGGGAATTGGATAACATATTTGGTGATGGAGAAAAAAATTGACCCAGACGTTATCTGGATCAATCAATTGGCTGAAAAGCCTCACGTTACAGAATATAATATTTTGAACAACAAGTATCGGCTTCACACCTCACAATTGAAAGATTTTCATTTTACAAAAAACATTGATTGCGTTTATTTTACAAGAAGCAAAGAATTTTGTCCCGATACTCGCATAGAATCCGATTTTTTATCGGAACTTAAAATTAGATTTTAATTAACTTTAAGAAAATACTTATCTCCTGATTTTGTAAATCGAAGCGTATATGTTATCGGATTTACTATCACTTCTTCACCTATTTTTTCTTTGTTTTTTGCTCCAATGATAATTGGGGCTTTTATCAATGTTTCCAACAATTGCAATCCTTCTTCATCCACATCCGTAATGGCAAATGATTGACTTGCCATCGCTTCATTTTCGTTAAGTATTTCGAAATTAATTTTCATGATTGCTCCTAAAAAACTCGCTGGTTTTCACCAGCGAGTCTATTATTTATTTTACCTTGACCCAATTTCTTCCATTCACCTGCACACCATTCCAAACTTCTTTTGTTTCTGGTCTGTCGAATGTAGCCACGATTCTTTCTGGGAACGCAACCTTATCCTTATCAGACATTTCAATGAGGTATCCGTCAGCATCTGAGGTGAGGCATGTTCCGGGTTCGTACACTCCGCGAGTGTAAGCAAGAACATAACCACCAATTGCAATTGGCGCTTGATTGTGGTCATCCAGTTTACCAGCGGCAATACCGAAGGTATCTGAAGCAATTCCCAAGATTCCCTTCTGCATAAATTGACTGGATTTTTCAACAACATATTGCTTGTTGCGGACATACACCTTTCCATATTCAACAGTCATTCCTTCAGGCACTTCAACAAAGTCTACAATGTCGTTCCAAACTGCGTTATATACTCGGGTTGCATAGAAATAACCTTCGTAGTTGAGGCGAGTGGTTCCAACGGGTGCAGAAGTTCCACCATTAAATGTTCCTGCCTCTACTGATGTTCCAGAATATTTAACTGATCCTGATCCAGTATCGCCAGCGGTTCTTACAAGGGCAACAGTTCCTGACTCGTTTGGAAGTGTAATGGTTCTATTTGCTGTAGCAACACCAGTTAATTCAAAATACTGATCCGGGTCGCCTCCATAAATCCTAACTGAACCGGCAGAAGTGATTCGACTTGCAATGAATGAACCATTAAAGTTAAGGTTGGTTACAATGCTCGTAGGCAATGTAAGTCCACCATCAAACATACCCGCTTGAGAGGTTGTGCCATTGTATTGAATGGTTCCCTTTTCACTATCATTTGCCATTCGTAAGGTAGCAATTTCTCCACTCTCCGCAGGAAGATTCCACTGTCGATTTGATGTAATTCCAGAAAGACCCAGTGTACCAGTATTTGCGCCGCTCAAGAACTTGACAGAACTTGCTGTATCCAATTCATAGGCAGTCAATTTACCATCAAACTTGATATCACCAACGGTGCTTGATGGAACAGCAGACCCAGAATAGAACGCATCTGGTTTTCTAAAATCATATCTCTTGACATTCTTATAACCGAGTTTTCCATAACTTCCGGTTCCAGAAAGGCAAGCAACAACAGACCTACCAGATTTTGATCGGGTATAGATTTCATTGGAGGTTCCGCTTGAGAAGAATGATGAGCGTGGAGAATAAAACTCTACATATTCGGTATCATAAGCAAACTTGTGAATATCGTTAGAGGAGCCATCGCCATACGCTATACCATAACCGGCAACTGATACTGCTTGAGCCATCGCTTCGAACACATCCCAGTAATCATTCTTCTGAAGGTCGGTATAACCAGAACCAATAGAACCATTAGCGAGAATTACAATTCCAGTATCTTTGGCGTAAGCGGCTATCTTGTCAATCTTTGCATGAATGACCGCATTGTCTGCGTATCCACCGTTCGCGGCAAAGGTCGTTGTATTTACTACGAAGTTGTCAAAGAGATAAAAATCTCCTCTGTCTGCACTCGAAGTATTTGTGCTTGGGTTATAGGTTGCATTATACAATGTTGCAAAAACATCATCTGGGTCAGTCGCATCAAACATTGCTCTGCAATCTTTTGAGTGAACATAATCAACAACAGTATTTAATCTAGTCCTGCTTACTTCTTTGTCATATCCAGAGTTTATAAGCATGATGTCAGTTGCACCCATGCTCATCCATCGGTCAATACGAAGTTGTATTTCTGAAATAGAGAAGTTTGCGGTTGTTACGCCAATATCAACTGTTCCAAAGATTCTTGTGTTGTTGTTTATTCTTTTGATAAGGGTAATTATCTCATTGTTGTCAGCATAATCTGGGTGTGTCGGCGCTTCCAGACCTCCCGCCAAAACGATATAATCCCAGAATGAGAATTCTTGAGCGGCTTCGTCGTTTGACGTTGCACCATTAATCGCCTTGGGAGAACCCAAATATTTCAAGAACCTATAACCAGTAATTTTACCGGTATCGGAAAGAACAACCGTTGCTAAAGCATCAGAGAAGACGAGTTGGTTTGTCGTTGTATCATAACTGATTTTATTGGTCCCGAGATAAATGGAGTTATTATCGGTATGCAAGTCTTTCACATACAAAACACCATTATAGTTGAGCCTTGTATCGGCATTCGGTCTGACAATTCCAGAATAGAACACGCCATCAGCAGGAGTGCCTGTGTCGTAGATGCCAGTGTATTTCAAAGCACCAGCGACATTCGCTGATCCTGAAGCAACAAGATCGGTATCCTTTACATAGCGAGCATCAAGATTTAATCCACTTGCCAAATCGTTTTCTGTAAGGATGTTTGAAATTGTTGATCCATCGGTTCCATAAATGGCTTGCCATCTGTGGTTGGTATCATTCCACTTAAGGCTTGCATCACCAGAGGCTCGTGCTACGGCAAATGATGCGTCACCATCTTGCTCGTCTGCGCCTTGAACAATTACTGTTGGGGTTACAAAAGCATCAACATTTGCGGCATCTACTACAGCACCTGTTTCGACATTTGTTATCGTTACGACACTACCATTTCTGGTGGCAGTAAATACTGTATTCAGTGCGGCGATGGCGGCACGAGTTTTTTCCATTACCAATGGAACAGAATCATCGCTTGGAGTAATAGCAACTTCAATTCCTGTTTTTCCAGCAGGGGCTGGGTCAACAGAGGAACCAGTATTCCACCAAACATAGTATTCACTAGATGGAGCATTAAGTGTCCAATACTTTCCGCTAAGTCCTTCTATATATCCATAAGTGCATGTGACTTCAGTAACTTCACGAACTCCTGCTACACCAATGGCAAAGGTGGCATCAGAAGTTTCAGTGTTTGACTGATTCATGTATTCTACATCACCAGTTACTTTAAGTGTACCAAGCACGGTAACGACACCATCACCGCCAACAGTCATGATTGCGGTTTCGTTTTTATCTTCAAAAATGAATTGGTCATTAGCAGAAGTTCCAATCTGGAACTTGAGTTGCGTATCTGTTCCAGATTCCAATCCACGATAAATCTTGAGAGCGTCACCTGTTCCGATTGGAAGGAAATTAACACCACCTTCAACATAGACATCTTTCCAATGCATTGTTTCTGAACCGATATCAAAGGTGTTGTTTTGCGAAGGAGTAAGATTTCCGCCAACTTCGGTATCACCAGTCAAACTGATTGAGCCAGTAAGTTTTTCATCTACCCACGCTTTGGTTGCATAGTTTGACAAGGAAGCGTTGGTATAAACAAGCAACGTCACCTTATCCGTAGATCGGGCGGCATAATCAGCATGAAACTGAATTGTGGTTGAGTTGATGATTTGATAATCTGCCGTTCCTGAAGCAGAGTATTGCATCAATTCACCATTGAAATATACGAAAAGGTTTGATCCATCAAGAGCAAACTCTTCGTCGGAGACGAACCTTGTAGCGGTTGATCCGTTCCAGTTTGCACCTTCTGCTCCTGTTTTAACGGTAAGCACTGAATCAAATCCACCACCACCACCAACTACGGTGAAAAATGGTGTTACGCCTGTACCTATATAAAGTTCATCAGTTGAGTTTAAATAATATAACTGCCCTTCTTGGCTACCATCCCAGACTGGCAAATCAGATACAACGTGAATAGTTCCTTTTGAAATCCATCCTGTTGGGTCTTCCGTCTGATTTGCGATTTTGCTCTGTGATATGGCGGCATTGAGGGCAATTTGAAGATTAGTTAGAGTATAATCTTTTAACTGCTCTGCGCGTATTCTTGGCATGTAGTTTCTCCTTTTAATAGATTAAAGAGTGGGGGGCGTGAACC
>CAZLSE010000027.1:15866-20941 GCA_964562055.1 uncultured Gammaproteobacteria bacterium | reverse complement strand
TCAGAAGTGGATAAACTACGACAACAGTTGCAGGCTTCTTCCTTACCTGCTAACCTCATGGAAAAGGCACTTCACCAGATAGAACGTATTAACCTGACTCTTAAGTATGGCGGAAGTATGTCGCAACTTGATATTACTGCAAAATATATCGACTGGATCACTAATCTGCCCTGGGATAAAAGTTCTCCCGATGTGCTGGATATTAATAAAGCCAAGGAGTATTTAAATAAAAATCATTTCGGACTCGATAAAGTTAAAAACCTTGTGCTTGAGTATCTTTCGGTGCTTATTCTGCACAAGAAAAGCGCGGCAAACACTCCATTTCATGCTCCAAATTTGTTCTTTGTCGGTCTTGCCGGTACCGGTAAAACGACGTTTGCAAAGTCTATTGCTGAAGCGTTAGGAAGACAGCTTGTGCGTATCCCCTTCGGAGGACTTTCATCGGCGCTTGATCTTCGCGGACAGTCTAAAACGTTACCTGAAGCAGAACCGGGAATGATTATGCGAGCACTTCGACGTGCGCGTACTAACAATCCCGTTATACTTTTGGATGAGCTTGACCGGTGCACTCCCGAGTCGCGTGCATCTATCATGGGTGTTCTAATTGAGCTTCTTGACCCTGGTCAAAACTCATTGTATACAGACTACTTTATTGACTACCCGTTTGATCTTTCACAAGTATTATTTGTTGCTACGGCAAACAACACAAGTACTGTTGCAACCGCCGTACTTGACCGTCTTGAAGTAGTACAAATGCCATCGTACAACGATGTGGAGAAAATTGAAATTGGCAAACGGTTTGTTCTCCCAAAATTTTTAAAGGAAACAGGGTTAACTTTTGAGCAACTAAAAATAGAAGATTCAGCATGGCAAAAATTAGTGCGTCCACTGGGGTTTGAACCAGGTATTCGTAGTTTGGAGAGGCAAATTGAGCTTATCGTTCGTAAAGTATCATATCGCATTGTTGCAGGTCAGGGTACAGCCTACACGCTCACAGCTCTTAATCTGACTGAGTATGTTGGATAGTATTAAGTGCGAGCCAGTCAATTTTGCGTAAATGAGTTAGTTCTTTCATTACTCCTTCAAATTCAACACTCATTAATGCACTCTGAATCTTTTCACAGCTTTGTTGAAGTGAATGGTGGGATGGTATTAATGGAATACTTTCTGCGGGAGTTTCAGCATATTCAACCTCCATCTGTACAAGTGGGGGTATGGTAGGTTCGTTTTCAACCATTGACTAATCTAGAGAAATAACAAACATACGCCCAGTATCAACCTCTTCAACTTTGAATGCAATTTTTTCTTTTCGAAATGCTAGTAATGGAAACACATTCTTTCCAAGTCTAGTAGACGCCTCTTGAGCAAGTAATTCTAAATCAGGCCTTGTCGTGGCTACACTTGTATGTTCCCTTCTCTTCATAGAATGATCCGATTTATTTTCAGGGTTCCCCTTTTCCTATATCCAAAATGAAGGCGGATCACCTTCTACTTCAATGAGGGTAAAAACCTCATGCATGGTGTTTATCCTCATCCATCCACCCATAAATAGTTCTTCTCGCACTGTCTCCTGTACGTACTTCATAGTAAGGAAAAAATTGAGAAATGTGATATCCGGGAAGTAAACCTTGGTTAAATGTTGAATGGATGTTTTTTATAAGCTCATGAATATCAAGATCTTCTTCATTCCCTGTAGAAATTGTGAACTTAGACTCAAACTCAAAATCTGCCTGTTCTGTAATTATTGTTTTAGACTTTTTTAACGCCTTCTCTCTCATTTGTGTAAATATCATCCCTGTCTCCGCTCTTTTCTCTTGAGTCGCAAACTGTGCAATTTCGGCAATAAGACGGTCAAAGCCTATTTTGTTGTTTGTAGGATATTTAAGGTCAATTTTCGCAATGTCATTACGCTCGGCAACCTTAACAGATGAATATATTGGTGATTGGAGATATGGGTAATCAAAGAAACCGTTTTGGGTATCAATTGTGACACGCGAACTCTTATGTCGAGTGCCGTAAATAACCCTAACGGGTGTTTTTGTTGTGAGAACGCGTAGGCCACTCTGCAACTGTACAATAAGTTCTTGTACATCTATTCTATTTAATTCAGTGTTTTTTGCGAACCCTTCAAGATCAATTGTAAGCTGATGAGGATTGTCATTACTTAGCTTGATAAGTTTTTCTACACCATTAGTACCAGGTATGTAAATGGATTTTTTTTTGGTATTTTTTGGATTTTGAGAGTCATGAATTTTAATTTCCAAATCCCCCCTCCAGATAATACAAAAGACCCATCAGCAGCATATGGTGGTGTATCTAAACGCTGTCTAAATCTTAAAACAGAAGTTACTTCCGGTGAAGAATTCCATTGAAGTATATCAGCTTGAGCATTGGTACTAAAATATGTGGTGGCAATGTGTTCATTTTTTTGATGTGTGTATCCATTTTTACGAAGAATTCGGTCGACTGCCACACTATCTCCTATTGGACAACAGAAACATGTTCAAGTCTATTTCCAAATAGCTCACATTTTATTGCACTTTCTGCGTTCGGCCCTGACATTTGGGAATTATAACAGATTGTTCTATTGTGATGCTCTAAGTTGAACTATTGTTCAATCTTTTGAACGAGAGAACCGATATGGGTAATAATTTCTTCATCGGTTCGCTTAACAACATGTGCAAGACTCGTAATCCCATCCCCGCTCATAGTTGGAAGATGTATTCTGTCGGTGATTTTTTGCAGACGGTATTCTTCAATAAATTGAGTATGCTGCAAATGATTTGAGTCAAATGCGATTTCATAAATTGGAACGTCAAGAAGTAGGGCAACTGCAGCTTCAAGTTGTGATCCAAGCGAATGTTTCCAATCAAGACCAAGGATAACTGCAGACACAGGATTCATTTTGTCATTATTCTCTCGCACTGTTTGAAAAAACGTCTTAATTAAGTCTATATAGTATGGAAGTTTGTCGACTTTAGAAATAGTAGGATTTCCAATTGTTTCTCGTGTTTTTTCATGATAATTCATCATAGTTGTATAGTATTGTTTGGCAACCTTCTCACTTACTCCGCCAAGTCTCATCATCCAGTGAATCATGAGATCCGCTTCGTTACGTTCCATAAGTGTTCCGTAGGGTGAAGGAATATTGGTTCCAATTTCATGAGGTATTACAACCGACTTGTTAGCAAGTTCAGGAGATATGACACTCTTCTCAACCATAGAATGTATAAGGGCCGTATTCATTCCGATTACTGTGTGTTGTTTGTGTCCATCAGGTTTCCAAAATGGCGATCCACCTTCGCCCCATTTATCAATATAGGCCCGATACCCACCTTGATGCTGCTGCGGTAACATACACTGTATTTAAGGGATCAAATAGTCGTTGCCACACTGGATGCAGGTAGAGCTCAAGAGGGGTATATATACCTCTTCCTTCTTGGATACGCTGAGCAAACTCTCTCTTCAGAGGATCAAGTGAGACGATTGTGTGTTTTGGTGCCGACTCAGTTGGTGTCATATTGGGCACATTATACAAGAAGAATTAATTGTGTTACGGATTTTCAATCTCAAAAAAACTCATTTCATTCCCTTTTTCATACACAGCCTTATAACTTATGACTTCCATTGTATTGGATGTGATATGGGGTATCACATGCTTGTGTCCTGCAAGGAGTGTAGGGAGTTTCAAAATTTCCTCAGGCGTAAGCCACACAAACTCACCATCATCAGATTTTGGTTTTAACTCGCTTAGGCATAGTCGGCAACGAGCAGATGAAAATGAAATTCTTGATCGAGGTCTTTTAAATAGGCATTTCCTATAACCTTCACGCGAAGGTTTTTAACAGTTAAACCGGTCTCTTCAAACACCTCTCTGCGTGCACATTCAAACAGACCTTCGCTATAAACTTGCGGTGTCCGCCTGGCGCCATCCACACATCAGGCATAATGCGTTTAGTGGAACTGCGTTGTAACATAAGATACTTTCCGTCATTTAACACAAAACACTCAAGGGTAGCCACACTATTTTTCTTCATGTGATCATTCTACCATTGCATCTAATTATTTAAATAATTAGATGATCAGTTTTTCTTGTTTACTCAACGTACCGAAAACTCATCTCCAACTATATGCATGTGGTCAAACCAGGTATTGGTTCTGGGTATTATTTTGGTTATCACCACGTTATTTCCGAAAAAGTTTTCAATACGATCGCCTTCTCTGGCAAATAATCCTTCCGCAATCATCATCTTCGCTTCTTCTATACCGATAGCAACAGGAAGGTATGTTTTACCATTCTTAATTATCGGATAGAGATCGCCCTGCATAATAAACGGGGATAGCTTTTCGGGTGTTGTTTGTGGGAGAGTGTAAAACAGTTTTAACGATTTATCCGGTGCAATTGCAAATTGGATAGAACTTGTCTCACCCTCAATTTTGCTAAACGTTAGTGCATCCATAATATGAAACATATCAAGCATTGTTTTGGTTGATGCTATTACTCCTGCAATTTTCATAGCTGGAGTTATGCCAAAAAACCCGGGTATGCTGTCACCCGCGTTGGTAAACAGTTTTTCTTTTTCCATCATGGTTGCCTCTTCATCGCCCACGATCATCGAATTTGGCAAGAGTGTGGAACTACCTTTTCGATATGGTAAAGTATCAAGAGCAGACGACGAGGACGCAGTGAAAAAGAGTTTCGGCTCAGTTCCAAGATATCCAATTTTCATTTCTCCACTTTTAAATACCGCGTTTGCGGTATCTTTACGTGACTGTACCACAGGTTTTGCTTGCGATGACATGGCCATTTTGGAACTATACTGAGCAAATTCAAAGAATATTACAAGAAAAAAGGCCGCCATGATAAATGGTGCCGCAAGTGAAATATAGTTACGTTTCAATGGCTTGAAGAGTTTCAAAAGGAGCGAGTTAGTGACTACGGATATGGAGCTAAGCGCCATGGCAAGACCAGCTAGCTCAGGCATAAGAACAATACCCATAAAACTAAAAACCCGTGCGGCAACTGGAATACCGAGTATGTTATACAGGAGAGCAAAGACCATATTCTGTTTAAT
>CAZLSE010000027.1:0-15856 GCA_964562055.1 uncultured Gammaproteobacteria bacterium | reverse complement strand
AACTCTCAGAAGCCAAATCAAGAGCGGTAAGAACATCTGAAAGGTTGTTTTGCATAAGTACTATTCCGCCTGCCTCAAGTGCTATATCAGTACCTGAACCCATAACAATACCAAGATCGGCCTGGGCAAGTGCTGGCGCGTCGTTTATACCATCACCCACCATTGCGACTTTGTCGCCTTTATGTTGCAGTTCGGAAATGATTTTTGCTTTCTTATCAGGCAACACATCTGCTATTACATCGTGCATCCCAACTTGAGTGGCAATTGCTCGTGCAGTTCGCATATTATCTCCGGTAAGCAGCACTGTTTTAATACCTCTTTTTTGGAGTTGGGAAACTGCGGAAACAGACTCACTTTTTATTGTATCCGCAACAGCAATAGCTCCAAGAAGCTTGTTATTACTTGCGAGTAACATTACTGTTTTTCCCTTATGTTCAAGTTCAGTGATTAATTTTTCCACTGATGAAGATATGCGTATTTTTTTATCAGCAGTAAGCGATCGATTTCCAAGATGATATAGAGTATTGTCTAATTTTCCCGACACTCCTTTTCCTGGATGGGCCTCAAACGAGACTACTGCACCAAGCTTTGTATTTTCTGCTTTTTCTAATATTGCTTGTGCAAGCGGATGCTCAGACTGCTTTTCAAGTGATGCAGCTATTCTAATTACTTCATCTTTATTATTTTCAGCAAAAGTGAGGACATCGGTTACTTTTGGTTTTCCATGAGTAATAGTGCCGGTTTTATCAAACACCACTGCCGAGACATTGGTTGCCGACTCAAGTGCCTCTCCCCCTTTAATAAGGATACCAATCTCTGCTCCCCGCCCGGTACCTACCATAAGTGCAGTAGGTGTTGCAAGTCCCAATGCACACGGGCACGCAATAACGATCACCGATGTAAATGCCATGAGGGCAAATGACAATGAGGACCCTAATACAAAATACCAAATAAGAAATACAAATATGGCAATACCTATGACAGCTGGCACAAAGTATGCAGATATACGATCGGCAAGAGCTTGAATAGGAGCCTTGGAGTTTTGCGCATCTTCAACAAGTTGAATTATATGTGAGAGCATTGTGTCTTTTCCCACTTTTTCAACTCGATATTCAATACTTCCCAGCCCGTTCATTGTTCCGCCAATAATTTTTTGCCCAACCGTTTTTTCTACAGGGATACTTTCACCAGTTATCATTGATTGGTCTATACTAGTTGACCCTTTCGTAATAACACCGTCAAGCGCAATTCGCTCCCCTGGTCGCGCAATCACAATATCACCTTTTTGAATTTCCTCTATGGTAAGTTCCACAACCCGTTCTCCTCGCACCACACGCGCAGTTTTGGACTGGAGCTCCATAAGTTTTTGAATTGCTTGTGATGCCTGTCCTTTTGCACGATGTTCCAGAAGCTTACCAAGAACTACAAACGTTATAAGAAATGCTGCGGTTTCAAAATAGAGTTCGGGAATTTTCTCACCTGCTATACCGATAAGTGACTTATAGGTCGTTGCATAAAAAAAGTAGTTAATGACGCTGTACACGTAAGCAACTGTTGTGCCAATTGCAATTAGACTATCCATGTTAAACGTCTTCATCTTAAGCGCCGACCACATACCTCGGTAAAAACCGTATCCAATACCAAACTGAATTGGGGTGGTAAGTATGAAAGACAGTATTCCAATATAGGGAATAACTCGTGCTCCGCCTAAAAACGAAGGGAAAAAGTCAAGAATCATAAAATAGACCATCGGCATACTCAAAAGCGCACTTATGATAAATCGTTTCCACTCCGATGCGTAGGCTTTCTTTCGACGGTCTTCATCTGCTTTTTTAGTTGCATCAGTTAGCACTACTGCGGAATATCCGGCACTCGTCACTGCCTGAGTTAACTCTGATTCAGACACAGATTTTGTGGTAGTTACTACAGCTTTTTCGGATGCAAAATTAACCGTAGCTTGAGTTACTCCATGAACTTTACTAAGCGATCGCTCGACTAACTTAGTGCATGAACTACAGTGCATACCGGTTATGGAAAGAGTGGTTTTTTGTGACATATTGGTAAATTATTAATTTTAAATTTTCAATTTTTATTGAACTCCAGATTGAATTCAAACTTTTTATTCTTCCACAACAGAAAAATTACCCCAGTACATTCCCATGCTACAACTGAATGGAATGTCGCCTGTTTCTTTTGGTGTAAAGTCAAATACTTGCTCTTTTTCAGTGAGAAGAGTTCGAATATTTAACTTTTCCGACACAAGACTACTTGCACATGAATAGGGATATACTGATTTGATTATCCACTTTACGGGTACATTTTTTTTGATTGTAACCTGATTAGGATGATACCCCCTCGCGTTTTGTTCCATGCGTACCACCTGCACTCCATTTTCTATCTTTACATACTGGTCTTGTACTTGTGATGTCGGTTTAACTAGTGTCTTTTTCAGTCCGGCAAGCGTCATACCGTTTGAGATATTAAATAAGGCAAGTGCCACAACGATGATTCCAATAAGCTTATACATAAATCCAGATGTTCGACCTTTTATAAAAGATGTAAGTCCACCGAGTCCCAAGAGTCCCGGCATGGTGCCTATGGCAAAAACCGCCATGGTGAGGGCACCGCTCATAAACGAGCCTGTTGTTATAGCAAACAGTTGGATAGACTGAGTAAACCCACAGGGAACAAAAAACGTAAGCGCACCTAATAACATAGCATTCGTGTGTGAATATTCTGCATTTTTTTTTCCCGATATTCCAAAAAGTTTAGAGACAGTCTTTGGTAGCGTAAACGAGACTGTGTTCAGCCATGGAAAAATGTTAAGGAGCTGTAGACCAAGTATTACCATAATAACTCCAACCAATATGATGAGAAATCCCATTGCAGAAATCGAAAGATTGACTACAGACCCTGCCAAACCAATTGCTCCGCCAAGGATAAAAAATGAAACGATACGTCCAAGATTAAAAAAAATGTGCGGAATAAATTTTTCAGTTGCAGTAGCAAAAGGCTTATTCTGTGCGTATTTTGTAGCAACACCGAGCACAAGTCCACCTACAAGCGCCATACAGGTAGATACACCCGCAGTGAGGCCAACAAGGAGAACAACTGGTAAGCTAGAAAAATCGTTTGCCTTGGCAAACGCCATGTCGAAAACCCCTAAATCATTCAGAATAAAATACAAAAGACCAACTACAATACCCGCAAACGCTAATTCGGTATAGTCTGCTTTACGTGTTGAGAAAAACGGAAGACTGCTGTTTTTTCCTAGTTCATATCCGGCTTCTTTAACTGCGTGTGCAATATCCGCATGTTGAAGGTGGGAGCCTGAGTAATGTATGGTTGTCTCGCCTGTTCGGTGACTTATATCGACTTTTTCCACGCCTTCAATTTTTTTTAATTCATCTTCTATGAGTATTTCACACGACTTACAGTGCATTCCTTTGATTGAAATGGTTTTTGTACTGGCCATATATTTATCCTGTCTTTCCGCGAATGCGGGAATCTATAAAGTTATAATTTTATTAATAATTCCCTGGATCCCGATTTTCATCGGGATGACAAACTATCTATTGTTCATGTTTGTCACTTTTAATATTTCCTGTATCATTTCCTCTTTTCTTTTTTGATTGTTCGTTCCCATTGCATGTTTAAAGCACGAGTTAAGATGCGACTCCATAAGCTGTTGATGTGCCGATTTGAGTAGACCAATGACTGCAAGGTTTTGTTGCATGATGTCTATGCAGTATTCACCGTTTTCCATCATAGTGATAATTTTGTCGAGTAAGCTTCTAGCCTTTTTATAGCTAACCAAAGTTTTTGTGTTGTCCATATACTTTTGAGTATTGTGAAATTGAAATTTGTAATTTTGCATATACCCCTACCTGGGGTATAGGTACATACTAATGTAACTTTATTCCTCTGTCAAGTGTATTTATAGTTAATGAAGCTTTAGTTTTCCTGAATGGTAACAGACAGGATTTTGGTGGGATTAACTGGAGTCGAGCCCTCACCTCCCGGTTGCATAGGTGCGTCAGCTATGGCATCTACTGTTTCTATACCTTTTACTACTTTGCCGAATATGACATATGCTTTTGGCAAGGGATTATCTTTATGCATAATAAAGAATTGACTTCCATTGGTGTTGGGTCCTGCGTTTGCCATAGCTACTGTTCCTCGAGTGTATTCTCCATCAAATTTTTCATCGGCAAACCGGTATCCTGGCCCACCACTACCGGTACCTGTTGGGTCGCCACCTTGTATCATAAATCCTTTGATCACGCGGTGAAAAATAACATTGTCATAAAATTTTTTCTTGGCAAGATAGACAAAATTGTTTACGGTAACGGGAGTTTGTTTGGCGTTCAGCTCAATGGTGATATCACCTTCTGTAGTCGTCAGTATGGCGATATATTTTTTATTTCTGTCGATAGTCATTTTTGGCTGTTTCATGGTTTCGTCTTGCCCCTGTTCAATGGATAATTGGTCTTGGTTCATGGGCGCAACCTGACTATTATACTTGGTAAAAATCGTAACGGTAACTCCAACGACCAGGATAAGAAATCCTGCGACAATAATTATTTTCTGCATATGGAAAAAGTATAGCAAATTCTCATATGCTTCTGTGCGTATATAATCTGTCTACAATTTTGGGAGAAAAATGTAATAACGTGTAATTTATTACATGTCTTCATATTCAATACAAGCACTTGCACAACTTTCTATTGTTGCATCCATCGCAACCATAAAGCTTAAACTCGGAGCATATTTTTTCACTAATTCGGTAAGCCTTTTATCTGATGCGCTTGAATCACTTGTCAATTTGATCGCTGCCGTGATTACTTTTTTTATGATTCGCCTTGCTCAAAAACCACCAGACGCAGACCATCATTACGGACACAGTAAAGCTGAATATATCTCGAGCGTAGCAGAAGGTGCATTTATCATTATTGCCGCAGGTGCCATAATCTTTACTGCAATTCTTCGTATTATTAAACCAATTCAATTGGATCCGCCTGGTATTGGACTTATATTTTCTATCATTGCATCATTCATCAATTTAATTGTAGGAAGAGTTTTAATAGTTGAAGGAAAAAAACGTCATTCAATTGCGCTCGAGGCAGACGGACATCATCTGTTGACCGATGTATGGACTACAGTCGGCGTTCTTGCAGCGCTTGCTCTGATATATATAACCGGAGTGCGATTATTAGATCCAATTATGGCAATATTTTTTGGGTTTAATATTATTTTCTCCGGTATTTCTATTGTGCAACGCTCATTATCAGGATTTATGGATGGCGCCATCGACAAAACCTATGTTGCACATATTAAATCGGTATTTGAAACATATGCAAAGGAGCATTTAATACAGTTTCATGGACTTCGGACGCGTGTTGCAGGAAGTCGTAAATTTATATCCTTTCATGTTCTTGTACCAGGCAACTGGACCGTACAGCATGCACATTCGATGATAGAGGGAATAGAGAAAACTATCCGATCAGAGGTACCCCACTCAACTATTACCAGCCACATCGAACCAATCAAAGATCCGGCAGCATGGAATGACGAAGGTCTTGATCGTTAAGCGACAAAATGACCCTGCCAGAAAAACAATAGTAATACCAATTGCAGAATAAGGGAGCAAATAAGAATACTAATCACTACCTTTCTATTGTGAATAAGTAAGAGCGGAATAATGAGCGGAAATAAGACAATGAGGTAACGAGGAAGACCGGTAAAGGTTCCCGATGATGCTGGTACCGCAATACTTGCAAGTACATACATGAGGTAGCTTAGTCGTGCTTTCATTTTCCATAAAAAGAAAATACTAACTACAGTGAGGAGAAATAGTACAAGTTCCAGAAGTGCAATTTTCCACTCCCATAACGAAACTGATACAGTGCCAAGGATTTTTATATATCTGTATAACGTTTGTGGGAAAAGAATAATCGAGTCTGAAGATCTCCCGTTTGATAGTTGGCTATGTGCTTGGATAAAAAGAAGTGGGTTGTCCCAGCGAATGTAGTTATATGCCACATATGCCATAGTTCCAAGCGGAACACATAATAGAGCTAAAAAATGATGAACTTTTTTTGTTTGTTTTTGACTAAAAAATTCAATAAGAAGTGGAATAACAATAATAAATCCGACAATGCGTGTGAGTGATGTGAATACGCCAAACAGTGCCGCAGGTAGCCTTTTCCTTTTCGAGCAAAGTAAAGTGCAAGTATCGAAAACATGAGGAATATACTTTCGGTGTAGATCATGCCGAAAAAAAATGATGTTGGGAGAGTTAATATTGCAGCTGTGAGTAAGAGAGATTGTTTTTGTGTGTAGTCGAGACGGAAAAGTTTATACATGTACACAATCGCGACGGCAAGTGCACCATACACGATAAGAAATGCAGACCAAAAATAATGATGTGAAATGGCAGTAACTCCGCTAATGAGGACAGGAAACAAAGGCATAAAACGCATCTCGGAGGTATACCCTTTCTCAGCAATAGAGAGATAGTGAATTCCGTCAAAGTTTGCCCATCGATACAAAGGGTGAATGTACCCTGAATGTTCCGAAATGATGTATGCAAATAGAGGAACAATCGAAATAAGCATTACCCATCCCACAAATAAAGCAAGTATGAGAAGAGCGTATTTTTTCATTATGAGTATTGTATAGTATACAATTATCTCTATGAAGCTATCTGTTGTAGTGCCGGTGTATAACGAAGAAAAACTAATCACCTCTACTTTGACAAAGGTTTTTGAAGCTCCGCTTCCCCACGGGTTTACAATGGAACTTGTTGTTGTAGATGACGGTAGTCGTGATGGTACGGCTCAAAAAATAACCGATTTTGTAGAAAAAAAGAAAAAAGAAAATAAGCATATTGCGGTACTATTAAAACCTATAAATCAGGGTAAAGGCGCCGCTCTTCGTGATGCGTTTATGAAAACCACGGGTGATGTTGTGCTTGTGCAGGACGCCGACCTTGAATACTCTCCCGACGACTACCCTATATTACTTGAGCCTTTTATGAAAAACGATGCTGATGTGGTGTACGGATCTCGATTTATATCCGACAGGCCCCACCGAGTTCTTTACTTTTGGCATTCGGTGATGAATAAATTTCTTACTATGCTCTCCAACATGTTCAGCAACCTCAATCTGACCGATATGGAAACAGGGTTTAAAGTATTTAAGGGTTCGCTTATTCGAACGCTTGCACCAAAACTGCAGACTCAGCGTTTTGGATTTGAACCCGAAATTACCGCTCGCATATCAAAAGTTCCCGGTGTAAAAATTTATGAAGTGGGCATTTCATATGCGGGGCGCACCTATAAAGATGGTAAGAAAATTGGGTGGGTAGATGGGGTGAAGGCAATTTGGGAGATAGTGTATTTTAATCTGTTTACGCGATGAAACGAACATTTGATAGTAACTTCATTATTTTAGGACTCATTTCGATTTGTGTTTTTGTTTTTTATCTTTTTTATGTAAACCTTTCGATTGATACAATAATCCTGTTTCTTTCAAATAAAATTTTTTTGGGCAAATGGCTCGCACAAGGGGTTTTTCCCTGGTTTAATCCACATATATTTTTAGGTACTCCGTTTGCATTTGACATTGGGCTAGGCAATCTACATCCTTTCAATCTATTTTTTCTTCTTCCCTACCCATATTCATTTGCGGTATGGATGGGTGCTACAAGTTTTCTTTTTTTAGTTGGGTTCTATAGATTATTTCGACAACATACAAAAACAAACCAATTTGCATTACTGCTCACACTGATTTTATTTTTTTCAGGAACTGGAATTTTTCGAGCAAGTAATCCGACCATATATCTTGTTATCGCACATTTCGGACTGTTTGCGTATTCTATAACAAAGATTGGTAATGGAATAAATCGGTATTGGATTTTTGCAGTACTATTAGGATCGCTAATGACATTAAGCGGACATTTCCAGTTCGTGCTATATGGATATATATTTATTCTTCTCTATGCAGCATTATTTAGTAGGAAGTTACTAGTCCGTTCTGCATTATTTATTATAGTGCTTGGTCTTTTTGTTGCATGGTTTTTTATATATTCACTTCCTCTTATTTCTGATTCCACTCGATTGATTCAGAGTAAAGAATATAGTTCTGTAGGCAATGTCCACATTTTGCAATATTTAGAACTAATATTACCCTATTTGTTTGGATTTGCACAAAATGGATCAAAATGGGGACCAGGAGCGCTATACATAATTGTTGCGCCTCTTAGTTTTATAGTACTTTTAGTAATTACATTGTGGAAAAATAAACTTAAATATTTCGTTGTATTGGGCACGCTTTGCCTTGCATCAATGGGTTTACTAAATTTTCCATTTTTGAGAAACGCAGGACAAGTAATCGTGTTACTTCACGCAATAGGTCTCCTTTTCATTGCAGAAAGTGAACAACAGTTAATTAAGACCTTCATTCGTCATAAATATTCCCGAAAAGTTTTATGGGTATTGGGATTGGTTTTATTATGTCTCGCCATCATATTGGTTTCTCCTCTATTTACAAATTTTTTTATATGGTCCTATACCACAATTAAATCAGGCAAAGTTAACTTATTTTATGATAGAGAGACAGTTACAGAAATGGGTAAATTAGCAGCACTAAGTTTTGCGCATGTTTCGTTTTTTATTACCGGATTATGGTATGTGGTGAAAAATAAAAAAATCGATTATATATATCTTATCTTTATTGTTGTTGAGGGGATTGCCTTGGTTTACTTTCACTGTTTGTTTATTCCAACTTCAGTAATTAAGCAAGCACTACGTACTACGTACTCGTTTCAATCTGCATACAGAACACAGTCGGCTGCCGACTTAATTCCCTATTTTGGTATTGAATCTTATACTGGGGATGCGTATTTTCGGCCACCATTTTCAAAGGAAAAACCGGTTTTTGATACAAAAGAATCCCAATCATATACCTATCTAACTAGGTTATTCCAGTTTTCGCCAACAGGTTGGTCCACTGCAATAGGATTAAACAGTGTACAAGGGTATGGAACATTTATGATAAAAGATCTTGCTGACGTGTTTAAGCTACCTTCAGATGATTTTCAAATGGAGTATAACAATATCATTGACGCAAATCCTTTATTTGCAGAAAAAAAACAAGACACTAGCGTAAATTCAATTAGTTCTGGTCATTTAACTCTCAACGATCCCAGGTGGGAAAAGCTTGGTGTGCGTTATTTTATTTCCGACCGGCCACTAAAAAAATACAAGCTTGTTGAAAAAAATAATGGAAGATATATATATGAAAACGAGTGGGCTCCGCCCATTTACCGGGTAGTAAATGGTGATGTTATGACCGCAAAGCGCCCCACTTATCAAAACCCCAATGAATGGCATTTTGACATACGTGTTACCGAAAAAGGATCGGTGTTTGAAATGGTAATGAATCCGGGAGGGTTTGTGGCCACAATAAACGGTAAGCCGGTAAAAGTTCAAAAGAGTACCTTTTTACTTCGTGTACCCCTCACTCGCGAAGGAAAGCTTATCCTCAGGTATTCGCCAACGGAGCATTTAAAAGAAACGTTTAGAAAAACTTTATACTCTAAACTCTAATTTCTAAACCCTAAACTTTCCCATTGATTATCCCTATCGAATAACATTATAGGTGCAGATTTATTAATTGTACCTCTTAGTACATGAGATTAAATAAATGAGCTTCGCTGTCTTTGTCGGCTCTTACTTGAGAGATACCTAATTATTTAAATTATTAGATATAAAGCGAGAGATTTTTGAGGGAGATTCTTTTTTTTGGAGCGGGATACGGGACTCGAACCCGTGATCTTCTGTTTGGAAAACAGACATTCTACCACTGAACTAATCCCGCAAAAAAACCACATCTCATTGTACCAAACATATAGATTAGGCTCAAGCGGAGTGTTACTTATTTGGGATTGCTGGAAGCTTACGTTTGCCCTTGGCATTACGAATGGTATTTACCAAAAGACGTTTTATCACCTGCACAAAATCGATGTCGTATAGTTCGAAAATAACGCCAACGGGTGAATCGGTGTATGCGGGACCAAATTGAGGGTTACTGTTTGAGTCAATAAAATAATATCTCCCCGATGCGTCCTGACGCACATCAAACCTGGCATAGTCGGCCATGTCCAAAATATCAAATGCCCGTTTTGCATATTCTGCCAGAATGGGGTCTTTATATTTTACAAACTTAATGTAGTCACGATAGTGTTTATCGTCCCACTGCAGTTCAAAATATTTATAGACATATTTAGAAAGTTGTTTTTTAATAATACTTTCTGCAAGATATACTTTAGTATTTGATCCTTCAAAAATGAGCGCATCTATTTCGCGACCAACAATAAACTCCTCAGCAAGCACAGAAGCGTCAGGGTAATTGGTAATCAGAAATTTTAATCGCTGTCTTAGCTGTTTTTCATTTTCCGATACTGCAGTTTTGTCTATCTCCACTCCACCGTGTATTTCATTCAGTTTGGTGATAATCGGATACCTCAATTGTGGATCAACCGGCTCGTTCCACTTGGTAAACAATTGGTAACGAGGAACAGGAATACCGTTTTGTTCCAGAAGTTTTTTAGTAAGAAATTTGTTATAGCTAAGCGATTCACCTAGAATGCCAGTGCCAGTATACGGCACACCCATGAGTTCGTATACTCCAATGGCTGATGGTGCAAGATAATCGCAACCATATAGACTGGTAACAAAATTTATCACTACATCAGGCTTAATACGCGAAAGTTCGAGTGATAATTTTGGTCCACCGGGAACAAGGTATATACGCGCACCAATTTTTGAGACAATTTTTCCCACGCTATCTGCTTCTTTACGGGCTTTTTTTTCTGTAATATATGCAACTTCTGTTGGAAAGTATGAACGTTTTACATCGCTATAGACGATTGCTACTTTTTTTGGTATATCACCGTAACTGCGAATCATGGTTTGAATGGTAATATACATTAAAAAAGAATACAAGAGATATACGATGATTTTGAACTTAAGAGTTGGTACAATAGCATATGATTCGAAGGGTTTTAATCATATTTTTAGTTTTTGTTGGTATTTACATTACATATTTTGCATTACGATCGTTTGGATTTTATTCGCAGATTTCCAAAAACGGTGTAAATAACACTCCCGCTCCTGTAGAAAAATCCACATACAATATTCTCCTTTTGGGATATGGAGGTGAAGGCCATGACGGACCTTATCTAACCGACTCGATTATGGTGGCTCAAGTAGACCTTAATAAAAATAAAGTCGCTCTTGTGTCTCTCCCTCGTGATTTGTGGGTTAAATTGCCAACAAAAACCAAAGAACTATTTCATTCAAAAATAAACTCAATCTATCAAATGGGAATGTACGAGTGGAAAAATTTTCCCGCAGTAAATGTTAAAAAAGAAGGATCACCCGAACTTATGAAAGCCGCAATTAAAACGGTAACAGGATTGCCTATAGATATCGTTTTTACTATAGACTTTAAAGGGTTTGAAAAAGCGGTAGACGCACTTGGTGGAATAGATGTAAATGTGCAAAAAACATTTGATGATTATGAATATCCAATAGAAGGTAAAGATAAAAATTTATGCGAACGAGAAGAGGATTTTGTTCAGATTGAAAAATACTTAAAACCCGGGTACGACGAAGAGGAAAAGAAACGATTATTCGAAGAAAAGCCAGAACTTAAAAAGTTTTTTGATGATATTACCGACAATCCTAAGGATGCTTTTCCCTGTAGATATGAACATTTACACTTTGATGCTGGTGTAACCCGTATGGACGGCGCAACAGCACTTAAGTATGTTCGATCGCGCCATTCACTTCAGGACGGAACGGATTTTGGACGAGCTGCCCGTCAACAGCAGTTCGTGCAGGCTGTAAAAAATAAATTGCTGAGTATACATATGGTTACTAACGTATTTCCCCTCATGGATGAACTGCAAAATCACATAACAATAGACGTATCGCCTTCCGATATGAAAAAATTTGTCGCAGAAGCAAAAGATATTTCCGCCTACACGCTTACCAATATTCGCCTGAGCACCGACGACCACCTTAAAGAATCGTACTCTGAATATGGCGGATACATCCTCATTCCAAAAACGGGTGAAGATAATTGGAAAGAAATTCACACAGTAATATCAAACAGTATATTAGGTATAACGCCAACTGTAACCCCTGCTCCTACAAATATGAAGACTAATAATCAGACTAATAATTAGACTAATAAGAAGCTTAATAATTAATACTAATGATCAAAGCAAATAATTGTGTCATATTGATGAATAAATACAAAGGAACGAAAAAGGATATTCATACGCGTATATATCGGTTTATTCTTCTATGTTTTTCAGATCTAATCAAAAAATTTTACATACAATAGAGAATAATATTCTTATTCAACAATTAGTTGCATCTTTAACATCTGTAGGTGCAAACGATCAAGAAGCTGATGCAACCCTCACAAAAAAAGATTTTGTCGCAAAGTATACAATAGTTAGAAAAAAATAAGAGAAACGTTGTATTGGATTCAACTTCTAAGATATCTAAATACTTTACCGGAAAACTCGAGTAATGACTTAATTAAAGAAGGGAATGAAATTTACTTAATAATTGCAAAAATAATACATAATACAAAGCAGCTTAATAATTAGAGATTGGCAATTAATATTTAAGTTATTGGGTAGTTTATTATGAATCTATTATTAGTTTTTATATTTGCCTTTCTTATTCGCCTTATTAATCTCAACAAGTCACTATGGCTTGATGAGGCGGTGGTTGCAAAAGTCGTATAGACAATTCCCTTTTTCCGTATCCCATTTGAATTCTCACCAGGTGATTTCCACCCCCCGCTCTATTACCTTTTTATGGCAGTGTGGAATTACCTATTTGGAGCGAGCGAAATTGCACTGCGGATGCCATCTGTTATCTTCTCTCTGATTGCCGGCTGGTATGTATACAAAACTGGCGAACTGATAAAAAATAAAACCGTTGGATTATGGAGTGCGGCACTTTTTTTATGTAACCCGCTTATAGTGTATTACAGCCAGGAAGCGCGTATGTATATGATGGCGGTGATGCTTTTATCAGTTACTTTGTTTTACTTTTTACAACTGATAAAAGGAGTCGAAAGTCAAAAGTCAAAAGTCTCATTTTTTTAATGTATTTTCTGGTTTAGCATTTGCAACTTTTTACGGAAGTATTTTTTTTATTGCCACACTATTGTTAGTGGTATTTATAAATGCATTTCGTAACAAAGATTTCTTGACTCTGCTAAAAATGACAGCAGGCATTATCATAGCTGGTGGATTACTTTTACCTATTGTTTTTCAACAGTTTCAGACAGCCCGTTTTGGTCTGCAGGAAGTAAGCAACTGGAATTTAGTTTTGGGTAAAGCAGAGCTAAAAAATCTTGCAATGGTGTTTATCAAATTTACCTCAGGAAGACTTAGTTGGTTTCCTAAGTGGAGTTACTATTTGGTCGCTGGCAGTTGGTCGCTTGTTATTGGCACACTTCTATTCCTTAGTATTAACCGAAATAAGCTATTAGCCTTCCTATTTGTACTTCCATTAACCATTGGTCTACTAATTTCTTTCTGGTACCTCGTGATGCAGTACTTCCGGTTTTTGTACTTACTAGTGCCGATGAGCGTTTTATTAGGATTGCAAATAATCGAACCAATAAGGGGCACAATAAACAAACTAATAAAAAATCGAATAGTAAATCAAATTGGATTTATTATTTTGATTGGATATTGCGTATTTTCATTCGTTTATTTAAGTAGTCCCCAGTTTCACAGGGAAGATTGGAAGACTGTGGAGAAAGATATAAACCCCGTTCACCCCGTATACATAACTCTTCCCTCCTCCGACTCAGTTTCTTATTATCGAAAAGATCTTACATTATTTGAACTTCGCGACATTTCTACAATATCATTGCCAGAAACAGTTCAAGTAATACCATATGTTTCAGAAATATACGTATTTAATTATGTATCAGAATTGGAAAAGAAAGGGTGCATAAAAAAGTCCGAATCTACCTACAGAGGACCAGTGATGGAAATGTCTGCGTAATGCATAAAGTGATTTTAATTTGTGAATTTAAAATTTGTCATTTAGTCCTTAGGTAGTCTTCTATATTCTTTCAGAGAGAGGAAGATAAGCATGATACTTGCCGCAATGAGCCCTACCGCTATAGATGTAAGCGCAGCAGGTACTCCATAGAGCGGAATAAAAATGTAGCATCCTACTGTAACGACTCCAAAGTACACAAGATTTGCGTACAAAATGGAGAGAGGCTTTTTTGCAGTATATAAAAGGAATAGATGAAACAAACTTACAAAAGAAAATGGAATAAACACGAGACCCATGAGTCGTGAAATTCCAGCCGTTTGAGTAAATTTATTGGTGAGTATTATGTCAAATACGATATCGGGCGTAACCGCAAGAAGCAAGAATATTGCAGTTGGCACTAGCATGTACAAAAAGCCCGATCGAAGCAGTGCAAATACTCCTTTTTGTGTTTTTATCTGTGCAAATCCAGGCGATAGTACCTGTGTAATGCTTACAACTGAGGTGATTATGGTAAGGATAATTTTTTGCGCAAGGCCGTAGTAACCCACTGTTTCTTTAGATAAAAAGTATGATACTAGAAAAAGGTCCATTCGTTGTCCAAGATTAAAAAATTGCGATGCGACAAAATAGGTAAATGTGTAGCTAATTCGTAAATCTTGTTTGCTGATTGGTGCTGCCCAAACCGCACTCAGATGATCTTTTTTAGACGAATAAACAAAGAGATAAAATATAACCGGACCCACTATGCCGATTATAAAAATAATAAGCCCAACACTTATAATTCCCGTAATTGCAAGAAGACCAATTAGGGCGGTTTTTATTATATTTGCATACAATGTGTAAAGGTTTACCTGAAGCACTCGCTTGGCAACATATAAACAGTTGCTCAAAAAATTTTGCCAAATGAAAAACATTACCGCTATCGCTGTAACGTACAGTGTAGAAATTGGGGCGCCTGTTTTAAAAAATACTGTGTCTAAAAATGGAAATGTAATGATAAGAAGCATTATGACGATTGTTGCAAAAAATGTTTGGAATATAAACGTACTCTTCATAAATCGATATGCTCGATCAGTGTCTTTTTCAAACAGCACCGGTAAGTACGAATAGATAGTAGCCGACGTACCAAAGTCCAGAATATTGGCAAGCACAAACATTATTCCAAACAGCACGCTAAGTACTCCGTATTCTGACGGATTCAGTATTCGTACTAACAGATACACAAAAAAGGCAGAGAAAAATACATTGAGGTAGTTACCTATTGTATTGATGATTACATTTTTACTTGTGGGCTTTTTCAAAAACCAGAACAGCTTTGCGATCATTGGCCCATTATACAGGAATTATGTGTGCATACTCTATCCCTTCGCAAGATCTGCGTATGTCGCTATTTAAAGCGCTTACCACTCAACTTCGTTCATGGACAGAGTATGCACAAAATAAATACCTTATAGAAGCAATCCAATAGTACTCGCTGCAACTATTGCTACAACAGCGGACAAGAATCGCAGGGTGAATGCTCTACTCCCCTGAAAGTAAGAGAAAAACGTTTTACTTAAGAGGTTGGTGGCATTTACTAAAATAAGAGTAATAATTGCCGTTTGAAAGGTAATTGTTTTTCCTGCAAGCTCGGACAAGTTTATAATAATTGCATCAAGACCGGTAAGTGAACCGATTACCGATGTAACGTATAGACCGGTATCACCGAATAAGATGAAGATCCTCTCCGGTTCCACCGGACCAGATTT
>CAZLSE010000026.1:0-21854 GCA_964562055.1 uncultured Gammaproteobacteria bacterium | reverse complement strand
TTCGGGACTAAAAAAGGCATTGGAAATACTGCTTTTTATTTGCTCAGCGGTAGTTTTCAGTTTTGCAAATTCATCTTTAAGCTGTTTTGCATCCATATTCGCAACTTGCTGTTCTATTTCCTTCTCTACAGCATTTGCTTTTATATCCCCGCCATGATCGGTTTCATTCACCTGAGTCATATATTCATTCTAGCACGAAATGTACGGTATCTGTTATTAAAGCTAAATCACACAAAAATAAAAGAAAGTACAATGGTATAATTAGAGCTTACGGATTTCTGGAACAACCTGACTCAATACACTAACACTAAGAGAAAAAGTCCGCATAAACTCTCCCAACCCCCCACATTGCAAACACGATGACCGCGTCATCATATAGACAATCATATCCAACACAAACAGTATGGGTAAAAAAAGAAGAAACGGAATATATTTATATCGATTAGATGTGTGACTTTTGATTTGGGACATTATCCTTTAAGTCTATCACAAGCTGTCGATCCCTACCCTCACCAACTGAGTAGCTCGCAAGTTGTGGGTACTCAGAGGTTATAAACTGGTGAATAATGCGACGCTCATATGATGATAAATGACTTATGTATCCCGCCATTTTTGATTCAAGCGTCTTTTGCGCATATTCTCTTGCCATGTCGTTTAGACGTTCCGTCTGTTTTTCTCGATAGTCGTTTACGTTGATAAGGAGACGTACTGGTTCTTGGAGTTTTTGAAATAACACTACTTCCAATATTTTCTGAAAAGCCCGCACAGTGTCGCCATGGCGTCCAATAAGTGTTGGCGCATCTTCGGTTTTGATAACAATTTGGAACGCGCCTTCATCTTCCATGATATCAAGCGTATACACGGTGACCAATTTTTTAAGAAGCTCCTCTGTTTCTGTTCGTACTACATTTACTTTATCCATATGTATTTAAAAAATAATAATATTGATAGTCTCTTTTTAGCTTTTAGCTTTTAGCTTTAAGCTTTCAGACTTTAAACTTTCGACTTTTGAATGCTTTTTGTGCAACTGGTATTGGATTATACTAAAGACCGAAAAGATATTCCAATAGAGCGCTAGACCTACCGGCATCTGAAGTGCAAACCACCCAATCATGAATGGAAAAATATATTTTATCTGAGTGTTCATGGCTTTTTGAAACTCTTCACCCATACTAGGCTCCTTTTTATCCTTGCCGTCTTTGGCACCTGGCTCTGATGGGGTTGGCTGAGGGTTCATAGCCATGGTCATTTGTGTCTGAAAATACTGGAGAAGTGCAGTAATTCCTGGAACGAGTATCATAAATGCTGTTCCCATCTTTTCAGGTGTTTGTGCAAGATTTACTCCAAAAAAAACAGGGTCTAGCGACTTAAAATGAAGCATTGGTAGGTAAACTGCTTTGTTTACTGTGATTAATATTTTTGATGTATCTGCTACCAAAAAATGTTGCAGCGTCTGATACAGTGCAATAAAGATTGGTATTTGAACGATCATAAATACACAGCCTGAGGCTGGGTTAATACCCGCTTCCTGGTAGAGCCGCATCTGCTCTTCTTGAAGTTTTTTTGAATCCCCTTTATGTTTTTTAGAGATCTTATCAAGGTGTGGTTTTAACTCTTGTATTTTACTTGCGGTAACCATTTGCTGCTTAAAAAAGGGATGAAGTAATAACCGTATTGTTACCGTTAGCAATATGATAGAAAAACCCAATGTACCAGGAACCTGCGCTAATGATAGCACATAGTGATAGACTGCAAGAATGTTGAGAATCGGAAATACAAAAACTGAGTTAAAAAATGATGGTTGTAACAAAGGTATAAAAATATAAAGTTATAACATTATACAGATAACTTTTTTCGTCCTTTTGCTCTTCTTCGTGCTAGAACCTTACGCCCATCATGGGTTGCCATACGGGTAAGAAATCCGTGTGTTTTTGATCGTTTTCCTTTTTTTGGTTGAAATGTTCGTTTTGGCATTTTGAAAAATAATAAATGATAACTACATAACTCTACTTTCTAGTATAGACGATTTTTGTCCATGAAACACTTTCCAAATCGCCTCTGTCTCAAACGGCATAAAGGGGTGCAGCATCTGTATGCTCCCCAAATAGACGTTTTCAAGCGCTGAAAGAGCCTCAATGTTACCATTTTTTAGCTCGTCTTTCAACTGTTCTATATATACATCAGCAACTCTGTGCCAAATAAACGCGTGTAGATCGCCAAGCACTTGACCGAATTTATATCCATCCATATGAGCTCTGTATTTTTTTTGCACCCCCTCGAACTCTTTCATAAGTTTTTTTATTATCTTTTCTGCATCTGAGTTATTTTGATTGTTGATTTTTGATTTTTGATTTTCACTTCTAGATCCCGAATCAAGTTCGGGATGACGCAGAAGGTAAATAAATCTCCCTATATTCCAAATTTTGTTGCCAAAATTACGCATACCAATCATTTTTTCTTCGGTGAGCACTACATCACTTCCTTCTTTAGTCTCAAACACAAGCGTTGCCCGAAGCACGTCAGCACCATAGGATTTAATGACATCCAACGGATTTACCACATTGCCCTTACTTTTACTCATTTTTTGTCCATGTTTGTCACGTACAAGACCATGCAGGAAGACGGTTTTGAACGGCACCTGGTTAGTAATATGGAGCCCCAACATAAGCATGCGAGCAACCCATGCACGTAGAATATCATGACCCGTTTCCATCACTGAATTAGGATAAAATGACTTGTACATATCCTCCCCCGATGTCATAAGTGTGACAAATGGCCATTGCCCGGATGAAAACCACGTATCAAATGTATCATCATCTTGTTTAAACGAAACTGATCCACAATTAAGGCATTTTTGAGGCGTATTACTTGAAATAAACCATCCCGATGCTGATTTGCAATGATCATTACTCTGTTGGTTACACCGATATGCCGGAATACGAATACCCCATACTATTTGACGCGATAAATTCCAGTCAATAAAGGTGTCAAGTATCCGAATAAGTTCTTTTTTAAACCGTTTGGGATAAATGTGTACTTCTTCTTTTTTCACTGCCTCAATAGCGCGACTTGCTAATGGCTTAATTGACAAAAACCACTGCTCTTTAGGAAGTGGTTCAATAACCCGTTTGCATCGATAACATTTTCCTACTCTGTGAACATGTTTTTTTTCATCAATTAAAAGTCCTTTTTCTTTAAGGGATGCAAGCACTGCTTCGCGTGCCTTTGAGATGGTTAGACCTTCATATCTACCTGCCTCCTTGGTCATTTTTCCGTCAAATCCAATGATTGGAATATGAGCGAGCCCGTTTTTCCGTCCGGTTTCCCAATCAGTATGATCATGTGCTGGAGTAATCTTTACAGCGCCTGTGCCAAATTTTTGATCTACCGAGTCATCGCCAACAACAGGAATCTCCCTACCAATGAGGGGGACAATTACGGCAGCACCGATAAGATTTTTATATCGTTTATCTTTAGGGTGTACTGCAATACCTGTGTCACCCAACATAGTTTCCGGGCGTGTTGTTGCAACTGTAATCGATCCATTCCCGGTAAGTAGTGGGTAACGGATATGCCAAAGTGTGCCCTCTTTTTCTTCGTAGTTTACCTCAAGATCAGAAAACGAAGTGCCGCATGAAATGCAGTAATTAACCAGTTTTTTTGCACGATAGACAAGGCCATCATCATAAAGTCGTTTAAAGGTGTTATATACAATTGTCACAATGCCTTCATCCATCGGAAATTTTGGGTTAGAATAATCCAAACCAAACCCCAATTTTTGAAGTTGATTCTGCATGCGATCTTTATTTTGCATTACAAAATCCCAAATCATCTGAAATAACGTTGCCCTATCATAATCAAATCTACTTTTACCTTCTTTTTGAAGATGTTTCTCAAATACAAATTGGGTTTCTATACCTGCATGATCGGTGCCATAAATCCATGCAGTATTTTCACCCTTCATCTTGTGGTATCGAATCATGATATCTTCATATACCATCATGGCGTGGCCCAAATGAAGATCGGCATTCGCATTAGGAGGAGGTAATACAATGCTAAATGATTTTTGTTTTGAGTCGGGTTTTGCCTTAAAAAAACCGCGCGACTCCCAGAATGCTGAGAGTTTCTGTTCATATTGGCTATGATTGTATTTACTTTCCATGTGTGTATTGTACCACCGTGGTCGCATACCGTGTAAAGTTAAACGTTTAACGTTACACGTTACACGATTCACGTTATAATAATCGAATGGACTGGATTTTTATTACAGCTCGGTGGTACATCATGACATTTGCGTTAGGTGTTGTTTTTTATGGTATTACAAGAAAATTTTTTCACTCCTTTCTCGATCAGGGATACGCTTTTTCAAGAACCGTGGCCATCCTTCTCCTTTCGTATGCGGTATACATACTTGGTACGTTTCACATCATGCCTTTTACCGAATTTACCCTTGCCCTCCTTCTTATAGCTGCATTTGTGATTGGTTCGCGGATACATCAGGGTGCAAAAGAAAAAATACCTTTAACAATAATCATTGGAGAAGAGATTTTATTCGTTGTTATGCTCTTTTTTTGGACATTTGTTCGTGGTCAAGAGCCAACTATTCGCGGCCTTGAAAAATTTATGGACTATGGTTTTATCCAGTCCATACTTAGAACAGAGTACTTTCCCGCGCTCGACATGTGGTATGCAAAACTTCCGATAAATTACTATTACTTCGGACATCTGACTGCTGCTGTACAAATAAAGTTATCAGGAATACCATCACCCATCGGATACAACCTGGTATTGGCAACTATCTTTGCTCAATCTATTGTGTCAACGTTTTCACTCGTTTCAAGCATAGTGCACTCCTTCTCATCACGCATCCGGCAATCGTTACTAATCGGAGCAATAGGAACATGGATAGTAAATTTTGGGGGAAATTTGCACACAATTTATCTTTTTACTACTGGTTATGAGCCTGAAAAACCGGTTCCATTTTGGGAAATACTCAGTGGGTACAATCCTGCAAAATATTGGTATCCAAACGCGACCCGTTTTATACCATATACTATTCATGAATTTCCTTCTTACTCGTATGTGGTTGCCGATCTGCACGGTCATGTTTTTGATATTCTTTTTGTCCTGCTTACCCTCGCCATTTTATTTGTTCTGTTTGTAAAGCGGCCTTCGTCATTTGTACAGCGAGTATTTTTTAGCGTAGTTCTTGGGGCGATGACGGCAGTTCACTATATGACAAACGCATTTGATGGTCCAATATATGCATTGCTGACCGGGGTTATTTTTGTCATTCTGTATGGGATCACTCCCTCGATGATAGTTCAGATTGTTTTGTTGGGGGTCTCCTTTATCGTATTCTCCCTCCCGTTTTCAGCATATTTTACTCCATTTGCTTCAGGGATAGGAGTAAACTGCGCCCCACCATTTCTTACATCTATTGCTAAATTTGGACCATTTCTATTTGAAAAGGGTAACTGTCAACCTGACGAGCTGTGGATGTTATTTGTGCTATGGGGATTCTTCTTTATCTCTTTTCTCCTTTTTATCTGGGCAAAAGCAACCGAAAAATTTAAAGAACATACTACGGATGATTTTATTTTTGTGTTGTTTTCCTTCGGAATATTTCTTGTCCTCATACCTGAATTTTTTTATGTCAAGGATATTTATCCAGCACATTTTCGTGCAAATACCATGTTTAAAATGGGATATCAGGCATTTATTATGATGGGGATTGCAAGCGCTTATGCATTGTTTGTTATTAGCCGACACAAAAATAAATTCACTACCTTGAGGAAATTGATTTGGTTTGTGCCGTTTCTTTTCGTCGCGGTATATTTGTTTTACGCAGCGCCTTCATATTATGGTCAATTAACAAGAACTCCCGAACTGAACGGCATAGCGTGGCTACGCAATGAATATGCAGATTCCGCTGAGATTGTCGAGTATATAAACACACATATTACAGGCCAACCAGTTATCCTTGAAGCACAAGGCGACTCCTACACTGATTTTAACCATATCAGCGCATATACCGGATTACCAACGGTTGCAGGTTGGTGGGTTCACGAATGGCTCTGGAGAGGAGACCCAAATGTAGTTGGCGACCGCATACCAGATATTCAAACCATATATCAGTCATCAGACTCAGCTCAGGTCAAAAAACTGCTCAAAACATATGGAGTTGAATATGTCATTGTGTCCTCATTAGAACGACAAAAATATACAGAGCTTCAGGATCCGAAGTTTGAAAAACTAGGAAGAAAAATATTTGAATCTTCTAATGGGTTTGGGGCTCTGTATCAAATAAAATAAAACCCTCCTTGACAAGGATAATTAACTGTGTTAAGTTATTCACTGGGCATTACTACTCGTCATCCCCTATATATGAGCGGTAGTGATGCTCTTTTTTTTCCTTATAACTGAAATGGCTTAACTGGAATATCTAAATTCTTCTTTAAAAGCACTTTAAATTGACCGCTTGCAAAATCAACCATATCTTTTTGAAGGGTTGATGTGGAAAACTTTTTTCTTTCTTTGTAGTAAAAGGTGACTTTCATATGTTTCACTTTACACCACACCTCTCCCCATTGTCAAGCCCTATAGAAATATACATCTTTATTATGGGTTATCCTATATTTATATGTATATATTTTAGATTGTTATATAGCTCTATTTATTTTATGAAGTATATTGTGGATAACCTTCTGATATACTTCTTTTACGCCATGATTTCCCTATTTTCTAGAAAAGCCGATGAGTTAGCGCAGTTATTTGCAGTTAATAATTGGGCAAAACATTTATTTTTGCTGATATGCGCAATAAGCGTGGTGATATTGTATGGATACTATTTTGGAACTTTTGATCAAGCGAGTCATATTCCCTTCTTAAAAAAGACTCTCGATTCATCTCTCTTTCCAAATGATGCATTTTTTAATTTGCGATTTAGTCATTTTTCTTACTTTTGGTTGATATTCGCTCCGTTTATGCAAAGTGGGATTCTTGAAGTGACAATGTTCGTTGTCCATGTAGCAAGTATTTATGCAACTTTCTTTGCAATATGGGAATTAGCTATGTTTCTTTTTAAGGACCCTCTCACTTCTTTTATCTGCTGCATTGTATTTCTTTTCCCCCATATTGGATTCTCAGGTTTTCCTTTGTTTGAGTTTAGTATGCTCAATAGGACAGCGGTGCTACCTATCGAATTGTTTGCGTTGGTGTTATATCTTCGAAAACACAAATATATTCCATTTGTCATATTGGGGTTACTGTACAACATCCATGCGATCTCAGTTCATTTTTTTGCAGGAATGATATTTTTTGACTTGTTGGTCCGAACTAAAAAAGAAGGAATTATATCCTTTATTAGGTCTCTCGCTTTATTTGTACTTGCTGCCCTCCCTGTGCTGATATGGAAATTTGGACACTCTGGCATACCACTTACCCCCAACTACGAATGGTTTGACATTCTGAATCGAGCGGTCTTTTCGCACTTATTTAGTCTTTATAACGCACATAATGCCGTGGTCGGAGTATTAACTCTAAGCGGGATAACGTCTGTTGTGCTTTTTTTTAGGTTTTCAAAAACATATCGGGGGTCCCATCATGACTCAGTGCGTAATTGGTTTATAGCAGGAATAATTGCCTGTTCAATTCAGTACATGGCAACATACATCTACCCTGTTCCCATCCTTATTCAGACTCAAATATTGCGCATTGGTGTTCTTATGATTTTTTTTACCTATCTATACATAACTGCAGTACTAGTAAAAAAATATCGTGAAAAAGTACTTTCGGATAATCATTTTTTTCTCATAATAACCAGTCTTATTTTTTCCTTTTCGCCGCTTGTTTTTATATTAGCATGGGCAGTGTTCACTTACCGACCCAACCTCTTACGGATTACAACCCTGACACTTATTATCGTGATGGGAGGAGTGCTAACTGCCATGGCCATGTTTGAGCTTTGGAAACCAGGGTTTTATATTTTTCCCCAAAATACTCCATTTGCTCAGGTTCAACGATGGGCAAAAAACAACACCCCAAAAAACGCAGTATTTATTACTCCCCCTGAAGAATGGTGGATGTATGAAACTGAATGGCGTGTACTATCGGAACGATCTTCCGTTGTTACCTGGTCAGAGCTTCTGGAAGCGGCATTTGATCCAAACTATCTTTCTTACTGGAAACCACGATTTGAAGATGTTGCACCAGGGGCAATCCAGAAATTTAGAGGTAATTTTTTTGAAAATAAAAAAATTATTCGAGATGCATACTATTCACATACACCTGACCAACTGAAGACAATAGCATATACATATAACGCTTCGTATCTGGTGGTTGAAAAACAATTTCGATACTCTTTCAAAAAGGTATACGCAAATACGACGTACGCCGTTTATGAAATTCCTCCTGTTACTCTTCCTTAACTACACTTCGTAAAAAGCTGCGAACCCGAGATAAAACCGAATGGATGTCTCCAATGGAAAACTGTTTTGTGAGTTGTTCGCGGGTTTCTTTATACAGTTGTCCTCCCATTTTATACTCAAATCCTCGCGGTACAGTATCGTTGAAGAGGAGGTGGATATGTGTGCGTATAAAGTGAATAAATAATCGTATTCTGCCTTGTTTTTTTAATCTACGAAGTGAAAACAACACCTTAAGACGTGGTATTTGGACTGGTTTAATTCCCCAATTTTGTGCTTTGCGAATGATATGGTGGTCTTCTCCAAAAATATTGTCAAACCCTCCAATATGGATGAATATATTCTTGTTCCATATTTGTGGTGGTCCTGCGGAAAAAGGTATGTGTGTATTTAATGAGAGGCCAACAAGTTGGTTAAAAAAGTTCATTGCGGCATGTACTTCCGGATAGTCCTTTTTTTCTATTGGGTAAACGTGGGGAATAAAAATAAAAGCCTTCTTCTTTTTTAATTCCAATTCTGCAATTTTGGTAAAACTACTTCTCACATACATATCAGCATCAAAAAAAATGAGAGTATCAGTCTTTGCAAATTTTCCCCCGGTATTTTTTTGTAAAGATAAATTACCTTTGCGTAGGGTGATTATTTTCAGTGGAAATGATGATGAGAATGTACGGGCAATAGAACGAGTTTTATCAGTTGAGTTTCCATCAACAAGAATAACTTCAAAATTTTTCTTCGTTTGATTTTGGAGTGAAGTCATGAGGCGTGCAATATATGCCTCTTCATTCAAGGTGGGGATAATAATACTAAAATATGGCTTCATATCGCCCTTTATTATATCATTTGTTACAATGGTTGTATGAAAATATCCCTTGTAATACCTGTATACAACGAAGAAATGTTTATTGAGGGTTGTCTACAAAGTATACAAAAATTACAGCTACCCCCCCATGAAGTAATCGTGGTTAACAATAACTGCACCGATAGAACGATGGAAATTGTTCAGCGGTTTTCATTTGTAAGTGTTATTCAGGAGAAAAAACAAGGCATGATTGCAGCCCGTAACGCAGGTTTTAATATGGCAACTGGCGACATTATTGCCCGTTGCGATGCGGATACTCATGTGCCAAAAACATGGACAAAACGTATAAAATATAACTTTTCCAAATTTTCCATCGATGCGCTTACCGGCCCGATTTCATACTACGACGCACCGGTTAACACAACTCTCCTCGCGCGGGCATATCTTGATATGATGCGGCCTATTCACAGAGGGGGAGAAACTCTCATTGGTCCGAATATGGTGGTTTCAAGAGCGATGTGGGAAAAAGTAAAAAATAAGGTTTGTCTCAACGATAAACTGGTTCATGAGGATATTGATCTTGCATATCATATTCAGGAAGCAGGGGGGATAATAAAGAGAGATAACCGTTTGGTTGTTGATACCTCAAGTCGCCGGATAAAACGAAACCCGTATTCCTTTTTTAGCGAATACCCTGCACGCTTTATGAAAACACTCATGTATCATGATAAGACAATACTCCAACTTAAAAAAAAGTTTAAGCTTCCTGCTTGGTATACAAAGCGGAGATCTCCAAAGAAGTAGTGGCATCTGATGGTAGTTTATCATCTCGAAATCGTACCAATCGAGGAAATCGAAGTGCAAAACCAGCGGTGTGAACGGGTGATTTAGTAATTTCGTCTGCTTTAATTTCAACGACAATTTTTGGATCTACCCATACATCTACCTGCATGAGCTGATCAACAACATAGGTTGCGTGAATTTTTGGTATTGTTACCATCTCACATCGTGATTTCATTTCACGCCATTCGTTATCAGTGAGGCCGGTTCCAATTTTCGATACGGTGACATATCTGTCGTTAACACTATCATATACTCCGACCAAAAAGGCTCCAATACCAAAATTAGTGCGCTTCCCTTTTCCACTGTCGTACCCCATGACAACGCAGTCGACTGTGTCATGAATTTTAGACGAGTAACTTCGTTTAAACTTGATCCAATTCCATTCACGTGCGCCAGGACGATAAAGGCCATCTAGTTTTTTTGCAATAATTCCCTCCAGTCCTTTTTCTACCGCACCGTCGAATGACTTTTCTACCTCGTAAGGGTCTGATAAAAGTGTGTGAGGCGCAAGTATTACGATATTTTTCTTTGCGGTTGATTTTGGAGAGATGATTGATTCAAGTTTTTTTCTCCTTTCAGAAAATGGTCGATGAATATATGATTCGCCATCAAAATATAAAAGCTCAAAAACAAATAATCGAAGAGGAATCTCTTTCGCTTTTTCTTCAATATTATATGTGCGTTTGCGTTGCACTGTATCTTGAAAGGGTAGGAATATGTTTTCTTCTTTGTTATAACCAATTGCTTCACCTTCCAGTATTATTTCTTTTCCTTTTGCTTCAAGTTTAACCCCAAGTGCGATATCGGGATACATATGAGTCACATCTTCAAGATTGCGTGAATACAGTCTTACTTCGCCAGTTGTGGCGTTACAGTGTATTTGAAGTCTAAATCCATCATATTTTGGCTCGACGGCACAAGTGCCTATTTGATCGATAATTTCTGCACCAGATGAAAGCCGTTCAGCTCGCATCATAATAATTGGCCTGAATAGAGCCGGCGTTACAAGACGAACTCCTTCTATTCCCTTTTCACGGATAAGCTTTCCGAGAGATCCTAAATCTGGACGCATCTGATAGGCTGACTGCAAATCGACACGATATTCCTTCGACCCGACCGTCATCCATGAAAAAACATCAAGAAGAGTCATATCTGAAAAACCAAGACGAAGCATTCCTTGTGGAATGCGCACTAAATAACGACAGGATAGCGGATCAAGTTGACGGATAAGACCAGCAAGAATCCCAACCTTAAGATCATTTGATCCGTCACCGCTTGCGCTTGCGAGCCTTTTTAATTCTAAAAAAACTTCATGAATAGTAAGCGCTTTTTCTTCAAAGGAAATGAATTGTTTTTTAAACTCTTCGACAGTAGCACCTACATCTCCGACTCGTTTATTTTCTTTTTCAAAATACGCTCGTTCAACATTGAGTGCAGATACGATTGATTTGATTACCGTTTTTTCTGCCATACCAAACTCAATACTCTCATATAAAGGTGCAACCCTTCCCTGAAGGAGATATGTTGTCATCTTTATTTCCTCAGGGGTTAGTTTTTGGAAAAGTTCTGCAAGAATTTTTGTGGTTTCAAGTCGTGCGGGTGTTTTTTCGATCCGTTCGAAGTATACAGCTAGTTCTGAAAAGTACATACGCTCAATTGTATATCATTCACCTACTCTATGCACTGGAATATGCGCACCCGAAAACCTCTCTCTTTAGAGCATACTAGTGCATTGAATTAATAAAATGTTGTTTATAAACCATTGTGTATTGAGCTATCTCACATTATGGTAAATACCATATGCTTGCACATGTTCTTTCAGGCACCCATAAAGGTCTGACAGGTGTTGTAATTGATGTAGAAGTAGATATTGCAAGTCGAGGGTTTCCTTCGATAAACCTTGTAGGATTGCCGAATAAATCAATTGAAGAAGCAAAAGATAGGGTTCGGTCGGCAATTGTAAATACAGGTTTTGAAATGCCCGACTCACGACTTACCATAAATTTGGCTCCCGCTGACATTCCTAAAGAAGGATCAGAATTTGATCTACCCATTGCTCTTGGGATTTTAAGTGCTGCAGGCATGATAGATAAAAAATCACTTAAGAAAAGTTTGTTTGTTGGAGAACTTTCACTGGATGGAAAATTACGTTCTGTAGTGGGAGTATTACCTCTTGCACTTCTGGCTCGAGAGAAAAAAATGGACTACATTTATGTGCCGTACGAAAATGCAGCCGAAGCGGCAATTGTTCCTGACATAAAAGTTATTCCTCTTTTTACACTTGAAGATACTATACTCCACCTCAACGGTGTAAAAATAATAAACGCACTTGACCATATTCCTCTCCATGCAATAACACAAGAAAGTGGGGCTCCCGATTTTGCGATGATAAGTGGACAAGAAACTGCAAAGCGAGCGCTCGAAATAGCCGCAGCGGGATTTCATAATATCCATCTTAAAGGTGTGCCCGGTGCGGGTAAGACTCTTCTTTCACGTGCCTTCTCTTCAATACTTCCACCACTCATGCAAGAAGAAATGCTTGAAGTTTCAAAAATATATAGTGTAGTAGGCCTGCTCCAAGGAAGAGGATTTATTACCTATCGTCCGTTCCGCTCCCCTCATCACACCACGTCACGGATTGGTTTGATAGGGGGCGGAACGCACCCCTCCCCTGGTGAGATATCGCTTGCACATCGCGGAGTGTTATTTTTGGATGAATTTCCCGAATTTCCACGAACAACGATAGAGGCGCTTCGACAACCTATAGAGGATGGAACCGTTCAGATATCACGCGCCGCAGGAAGTGTTTCATTTCCCGCTCGTTTTATTCTCATTGCCGCTTCTAACCCCTGTCCGTGTGGATACTTGGGTCATCCTACTAGACAGTGTAAATGTTCGTTTAATACCATTGCCCGTTATCAAAAAAAAATATCAGGACCGATAATTGATAGAATTGATATTCACGTTGACGTACCTCCAGTAAAGCAAGATAAACTGTTACAGGAAAAAAGCGCAGTATCCGACTCCAGCGACATAATTCGAACGCGTGTTATTGCTGCAAGGGAAATACAATATAAACGGTTTAAGTCTTATCATATGAATGGAGAAATGAATACAGCTGACATACGTTCAAAATGTGAACTGAATCAAGCGGCATCCAATCTTCTGAAAACAGCTGTCTCACGGCTTTCACTTTCAGCAAGGTCGTACTTTAAGGTAATCAAAATAGCCCAAACCATCGCCGACTTAGAAGCAAAGAATAGTATTGAAGGGTCACATATTGCCGAAGCATTACAATATAGACCAAAAGAAGAATGATTTGAAATTTACTATTTGCTCACTATAATGAGCTTACATTATTCATATTTTATTGTTTTCACCTATGCAAACTCCTAAACAGGAAGATAAAAAAAATCCAAAAATTCAAGCAGTTGATTTAGCTATTGAACAAATCCAAAGAGAGTTTGGTAAAGGATCTATAATGCGTCTTGGAAGTGGTCCAACAATGGCCGTTGAAGCACTGAAAACCGGCGTGATGCCGCTTGATTTTGCACTTGGTATTGGAGGTATTCCTAAGGGAAGAATAATTGAAATATTCGGACCTGAGTCATCGGGTAAAACAACACTCTGTCTCTCATTAATATCGGAAACACAAAAAACTGGAGGTATAGCGGCGTTTATTGATGCAGAACATGCTATTGACCCTGCATGGGCACAAACTCTTGGCGTAAAACTTGATGATTTGCTTGTGGCCCAGCCAGACACAGGTGAACAAGCGCTTGAAATTGCTGAGTCACTTATCCGCTCCGGAGGAGTTGATCTTTTAGTGATAGATTCAGTTGCTGCGCTTGTTCCGCGAGCAGAAATAGAAGGAGAAATGGGAGATGCTCAAATGGGACTCCAAGCGCGACTCATGTCTCAAGCTCTACGAAAACTTGCAGGTGTGCTCTCAAAATCAAAAACAACAATTGTATTTACCAATCAACTACGTATGAAGATTGGAATAATGTTCGGTAATCCAGAAACAACACCAGGAGGTATGGCGCTTAAATTTTATGCATCGGTGCGTATGGATGTCCGAAAAATTGAAACCCTAAAAAAGGGACCAGAAGTAATTGGAACGCGAGTAAAGGTAAAAATCGTTAAAAATAAAATGGCACCTCCTTTTAAAATTGCTGAATTTACAATAAATAGTCAGGGTATCGACAAAATGGAGAGTATTGTAGACACTGCCATTGAAGGGGGAATACTTACAAAAAGCGGTTCATTTATCAAGTTTCAAGACAAAATGCTTGGACAGGGTAAAGAACAGGTAAAAGACCTTTTGGCGCAAGATGAGAAACTTCGTCATACTCTTATTAAGGCGGTAGAACAAAAAGTGTGTAAGAAATAATTACACTTTCGTCACAATGATGCGTTCGATTTGAATGTCGTCAGGGCGTGTAAGGGCGAATAATGCGACATCCACCACATCGTCAGTATCCATCATCCAAGGTTGATTGTGTGGATTGGCTCGTTTTGCCTTTTCGTAGAGCATGCTATCAAATCCTCCGGGATGAAATGCGGTAACTTTTATTTTCGAACCCACAAGCGACTCTCTCAGTGCCTTGGTAAAACCTGTTATTGCCCATTTGGATGCTCCGTACGTTTTCCACATGCTATTGTTGCCGGCAGGTGTATCGCTTGCGCCAGATGTTGAGATGACATTAAATATATGTCCCCCATTTTGCTTCTGAAAAACAGGAAGAAATGCATGTGTTATATTGACACAACCCAGAACATTTATTTCTAACGCTTTTTTCCTCAAAGAGGGATTATTTTTTTCTAATTCATCATCGGTCCAAATTCCTGCATTATTTACAAGAATGTCAATAGTCTAGTACTTGGTAATAACAGTGTTCACAATGGTCTTAACTTGATCTTCGTTTGATATGTCTCCCACTATAAATTCGGACATACCTCCCTTTTTAAGGATTGTCTTATTTGTTTCTTCAAGTTCTTTTTGAGTACGTGCAATAAGTACTACCCGCAATCCTAATTCGGCGAGTTTGATACTGATCGATCTGCCTAAGCCTGTACCGGCTCCGGTAACAATTGCTACCTTCCCTTCCATATTTTTTTTATTCATAGGATATATAAAGAATAATACCAAAACCTTCTTCATCTAATTATTTAAATAATTAGATGGTAACAACATCTGGGTTTTGATTAAGTACAATACAGTAAAGGTTGTATGGATAGCCATTCAAAAGAAAGACATGTTTTAGTATCGTTTGCGTATCGATATTTAAAATATCGGACTCGGACTGTGTGGGAGATGCGACGATATCTTGAAAAAAAAGTTACTCTCTATCGCTTTAATCCCCAATTGGTTGACCAAACAATTGACTATCTCACTTCACTTCATCTTCTTGACGACTTGGTATTTATTGGTGAATATGTACGAACTCAAAATACAGTTAAACCAAAGGGTGTGCGAGCACTACGAGCAGGACTTAAAAAATATGGCATTCAAGATACTGATATAGACACTTACTTTATGAATAAACAACAAGATGAATCTGAGCTTGCCCTCAGGGCCCTTCGTTTAAAAATGAAATCACTCATTCATATCGGTGATGAAACGAAACGATACCAAAAAGCAATTCAGTTTATGCAACGGAGAGGATTTTCTTATGACAGTGCAAAAGAGGCTTACAAAAAGCTCACACAGGAGCCTCATGTTGCAAACTAGCACAAGAAGGGTATATAATATACCTATTATTAATTGGTTGACGAGAGATAACCAATTATCGTAGAACACACATATGATTCATTCTGTATCGCAGTTTATCGCAGCAAATGACACATAAGTACCCGCGTTCTCTCTCAACTAATAGCTATATATAGACTATGTTCGGCTCATTTTTAAAAAAATTGTTCTTCGGTAAAGAAATCCAAGAACAAGAACTTAAGCTTCAGCACGAGGCGAAAGAGATTATCTTAAAAGCCAAGGAAGAGGCTATCCGTATTAAACAAGAGGCTGAAAATCAGGCTCAAAAAAACCTCGCTGAATCACTCGAGGTAGAAAAACGCATCGCTACAAAAGAGGCGCAGATAGATCAAAAAAGCAATCAGCTTACAGCAGAAAAACAACAGCTTGAAAGGGACAAACAATCACTAGCCGATATGAAGAAGAATGTCGAGGAAAAGCGTGATCAGATACTTCAAAAACTCGAGGCAATTGCTCAGATGACGAAAGATCAAGCAAAACAACTCCTGTTGGCTGGTTGGGAAGAAAAGCTAAAGGCTGATGTTGCAAAACGCATTACTCAAGCTGAGGAGGATATTAAACGCGCGGTAGATGATAAAGCAAAAAATCTACTTGTTGATGCCATGCGGTATGGTGCA
The DNA here is from genome assembly GCA_964562055.1 of uncultured Gammaproteobacteria bacterium. GTDB lineage: Bacteria > Patescibacteriota > Microgenomatia > UBA1406 > GWC2-37-13 > JAKBEU01. The sequence goes on along the minus strand of CAZLSE010000026.1, from coordinate 5,393 downwards.
ACCGATGTTACCGCTGAATATACATTGTCCGTAGTTCACTTACCAAGCGATGAATATAAAGGGAGAATAATCGGGAAAGAAGGACGAAATATCCGCGCATTCGAAGTAGCAACCGGAGTGGATGTGGACCTTGAGGAAAGTGGCGTAATTAAGCTCTCATCATTTGATGCAATCAGACGTGAAATTGCCCGAACAGCCCTTGAACGACTCATTAAAGACGGTCGTATTCAACCACCACGAATTGAGGAAATAGTAAACAAAACTCGTGAAGAAATTGAAAAAACAATTTACAAGGCGGGTGAAGAGCTTGCACATAAGGTGGGAGTATTCAACCTTCCCGTTGAACTCATTAAACTCTTAGGTCGATTTAAGTATCGTTTTTCATACGGACAAAACATGATTGTGCATACTCTTGAGGAAACGCGTATTGGAATTGCTCTCGCACACGAATTAAAGGCGGATGTAAATGTGGTAAAACTGGGATGTTTATTTCATGACATTGGAAAAGTAATCACAGACAAAGAGGGATCGCATATTGATCTGGGAGTAGAACTTCTTAAAAAATATCGATTTCCGCAAAAGGTTATAGATGCAGTTGCATCCCATCACGAAGATGTACCGATGAATACCATTGAGGCCGTCATCGTATATATTTCTGACGCAGTATCAGGTGGTAGACCGGGGGCACGACATGAAGATTTTGAAGAATATCTCAAAAGAATCAAGACCATCGAAGACACCGCAAAAACAAAAAAAGGCGTTAAGGAGGCGTATGCTCTTCAAGCAGGAAGAGAGCTGAGAGTTATCGTTCGTTCCGACGAAATGACTGATGAAGAAACTGTAGTGCTTGCGGCAAAAATTAAGCAAGAACTGGAAGAAAAATTTGATGTTTTCCCCGGCCAAATTAAGATAACAGTGCTGCGCGAGTATCGAGCAGAGGCACAAACAAAAATTTAGTCTAAAAATCTACACAGTCCAAAGTTACTAAATTTTAAAAAGAAAACCCCAGGAAAAAAACTGGGGTTTTTCTTTTTATATACTATAGTTCATAGTACGTTATGACTTTTAGACTTTTTTTGTCCTGTCCTAACGCCCCGAATTTGATATAGATTGTTACAATACGATATTCTTAATGTAGATTGACAGGACAATATAAAATGAGTAAGCTGTGTCTACTTAAGTATTAATTACGTCTAAGTAAAAGGGGGTGACGACAATTATGACAAAAGCAGACCTCATCGCTCAAGTAACAAAAAAAGCAGGTCTTACTGCAAAAGCAGCAAAAGATGCTGTTAATGCAGTCTTCGGCACAGTAACCGACGCTATGAAGCGTGGTGAAAAAGTCGTCGTAACAGGATTTGGAACATTTATGGTCCGCAAGAGAGCAGCTCGCAAAGGCCGCAATCCACAAACCGGAGCAGAAATTCAAATTCCATCGACAAAAACTCCAGGCTTTACAGCTGGAAAAAGCCTGAAGAGACTTGTTAAGTAATGTTGAACAAGTCAGACATATAAAACTGCCCTCCGATACGGAGGGCGGTTTTTTCTTAAGATGGAAAATGTATGGTATACTTCAGGTATATGCCGGTCTTCATTGCTACAGACCACCGCGGCTTCGATTTAAAAAACAAACTCGTGGAATATCTCCAAGAGCAGGACATACGCATTGAGGATTTTGGTAATTATGAACATGATCCAGAAGACGATTATCCTGATTTTGCCAAAAAGGTTGCGCAGGCAGTCCAACAAAATCCGAACGAAAACATCGGCATAGTGATTTGTGGATCAGGAATTGGAGTAAGTATTGCAGTCAATCGATTTCACCATGTTAGATGTGGACTCGCTCTCAACGCAGATCAAGTACAACATGGACGTGAAAACGATTCAACAAATATACTTGCTATTGCTGCTGACTATACCGATTTTGAGACAGCTAAAAAATATATCGATATTTTTTTACATACCGTTCCGCGTAAAGTAGATAAATATCAGAGGCGTATCGATAAACTAGAAACCCTCACTTCATAATGTATATCTCCCATCATTAGTTTTATGAATAATACCTCGAATCTCAAGGGTAGTAAGTAAAGAAAGCACAATAGAAGTTGGTAAATTTATTTGTTGCGCAATGGTATCGCCTATTTTAGACTGAGTACATAGAAGTTCGATGATTTTGGTTTCTTCTGGACTGAGATTTCCAACAGGAACTGATTTTTTTCGCAAGCTCATTTTTTGCTCACCAATTACATCGAGGGGGTGTTGCATGAGTTGTGCGCCTTGACGCAAAAGGATATGTGGTCCAACCGATTGTTCAGATGTAATATGTCCAGGTACTGCAAATACATCTCTACCATTTTCTGCCGCATATGTTGCAGATATAAGTGAACCTGATTTCTCCCCTCCTTCAACCACCACTAGACATTCAGATAGCCCAACAATGATTCTGTTCCGTAGTACGAAAGCAGCCCGAGTAATTGAAGCGCCGGGTGGATACTCTGAAATAACAATACCGTTTTTTTTAATGATAGTCTCATAAAGATCCTCATTTTGAGATGGATAGGGAGACGTGATGTTTGTACCAAGTACAGCAATAGTACGTCCATTATTACTTACCGCAGCTTGTTGTGTTATGCTGTCTATCCCGTAGGCAAGCCCCGACACTACGACCAAGTCGTTTTCTGCATATACCTGCCCACACCACTGTGCGACTTCTTTTCCATATTCAGTGGGCTTTCTCGATCCGACAACACCAATACATGTATCATCAGAAAAATGAATTCGAGACAATTCTCCCCTACCGAATAGGCAAATGGGTGGATCTTTTATATTCCGAAGTAACGGTGGATATATCTCATCGAAAATGGACATAAACCAAACGTCATTTTTAGTAAGCATTTGCAACGATGAATGATATGAAAATGTTTTCCGAAATGTAATAAGTTGATGGAGCTGTTTTTCTGTAAGTACGTAAGTAAGTAATCGAGACGGAGCATAAAATGCTCGATCAACGGAACCAAATTCACGAATCAAACGTTGAAATGCCGCATGCCCAATACCGCCACATAAAGCAATACCTAAACACGCAGCACGTGCATCATCCACAATTTTTAGTGTAGTTGAGTTTTTTCAAATTGTCTATGAGAAGTTTGACCTAATTTGATTTTTTAATAGTAATTACTCCTTTATTTTTTTTCACATCAGCAAGAACAATGTCTCCCGCTTTTGTTTTCCCTTCGACAATTTGCAATGCAACCTCATCAACAACAAGCTCATCAATGAGACGTTCGAGAGGTCGAGCTCCATAAGTAGCATCAAAACCTACCGAACAGAGATATTTTTTTAAAGCCTCTGTTGACTGAAGATGTATTCCTTGTTTTTTAAGACGTTCCGAAACTTTTATTAATTGAATTTCTACTATAGCAGTCATCATTTCTGTGGAAAGAGGATTAAATTCAACTACTGCACTCAGTCGATTCATAAATTCAGATTTAAAAAAACCCTTTGCCTTTTCGATACTCTTTAGATTTGATGTCATGATGATAATGGTGTTCTTAAAATTTACCGTACGACCTCTTCCGTCGGTAAGCCGACCGTCATCAAACACCTGTAAAAAAGTATTAAAAAGTTGTGGATGAGCCTTCTCAACCTCATCAAGTAAAATAACCGAGAATGGTTTTCGTCTTACTGCGTCGGTAAGCTGACCACCCTCATCGTAACCTACATATCCCGGCGGCGCTCCGATAAGTCTCGATAATGAATGTACTTCCTGATATTCACTCATATCTATACGTATCATTGCTTTTTCATCATGAAACAACTCGCGTGCCAATGCTTTTGCGGTTTCGGTTTTTCCAACACCGGTAGGACCTAAAAAGAGAAATGATCCAATAGGCTTTGATTCTTCACTTAATCCTGCACGTGCACGTCGAATAGATTGTGCCACCTTACGAAGCGCGTGGTCCTGACCAACGACTGAGACAGCAAAACGTTCCTCCAACCCGGTTAATTGCTGTGACTCTGACTCAAGGAGTTTTGTAATGGGTATTCCTGTCCAGCGGGAAACGATGTATCCAATATCCTCTTCTGTTACTTCTTCCCGTAAAATACGCTTATCTTGAGGTATTGATTTCCATTCTTTTCCCAATTTTTTCAATTGTTCTGCAATATTTGGCATTTTTCCGTATTTAAGTTCTGCTGCTTTTTCAAGAAGCACCTCATGCTCAGCCCTATCAAGCTCTGCTTTTAATGCGTCGTATTCTGCACGCAGTTTTTGTAACTGTGATACTACTTTTTTCTGCTCTTTCCACTGTGCCTCTTTTTCGCTAAACTCTTTTTGAAACGCTTCTCGTTCCGCAAGTAATATGGTTTTGCGTGTTTCGATATTTTTTTCTTTTTTAAGCGCGGCAAGTTCGATGTCGTGTTGAATAATTTTTCGTTTTAATCTATCGAGCTCTGTCGGAAGTGAATCAATTTCTATTTTTGCAGAAGCGGCCGCTTCGTCAATAAGATCTATTGCCTTGTCTGGTAAATATCTGTCAGTAATATATCGAATAGATAGCCGAACCGCGGCAAGAAGAGCGTCGTCAGTTATGCGTATTCCATGGTGCACTTCATATTTTTCTTTTATTCCTCTCAGGATTGCCACAGAATCTTCAGGAGTAGGTTCCTCGACATACACCGGCTGAAATCGTCGCTCTAAAGCAGAATCTCGTTCGATGTATTGACGATACTCTTTTATAGTGGTTGCACCAATGGCGTGAATAACGCCTCGAGCCAGCGCTGGTTTAAGCATGTTCGCCGCATCCACCGCTCCTTCTGCGCCACCGGCACCAACTATTGTGTGTAGTTCGTCCATAAACAATATATAAGTCCCGGAACCTTTTTCTACAGCATGCAACACCCCTTTTAGCCGTTGTTCAAATTCGCCTCTATATGCGGCTCCTGCTAGCAGTCCTGCAAGATCGAGAACTAGAATCTGTCTTCGTTTTAAAGTATCTGGAACGTCGCCATCCACAATTCGTTGTGCAAGCCCCTCTACAATGGCTGTTTTCCCAACTCCCGGGTCTCCCAGTAAAACGGGATTATTTTTCGTTCGTCGAGACAAAATCTGAATTACTCGTCTTATCTCTTCGTCACGCCCAATTACCGGATCAATTTTGTGTGATTTAGCCTTTTCTGTTAGGTTAATGGTATATGTACTTAACGGATCCTTTTGATCTTGCGGTGGTTGATAGTTTATATTCATAGTTAGCACTTAAACTTATTAAGTGCTAATATGATAGCAAATACTACTTTACTTTGTCAATACCGCCCTTATTCCAGGGATTACAACGCAGAATTCGATATATACTCATGACTCCACCTTTCATTACTCCATACTTTTCAATTGCTTG
>CAZLSE010000025.1:0-24660 GCA_964562055.1 uncultured Gammaproteobacteria bacterium | reverse complement strand
AACATAAATCAAAAGAAGAGACAGTAAGAATACTTCATAACATTCACTTTCCAAAGTACAAGATAGAAGTGATTATCATAGGGGTTATCGGACCACACTCCTGCTACCCCAATAACACACCCACACTTCTCGAGGGAAAAATTCTTGCAACAGCCGACGCGCTTGCTCATCTCACAACCCCCTTTTACCAATCACTTCATAAAATGGGACTACCAAAACAAATCCCCCCACACGAATTCAATATGTGGGTGATACAAAAAATAAAGCGAGATTTTTTCTCAAAGATTTTTTTAAAGATGAACGCACTCAGGTAGAGCACAACTATAAAAAATTACACACACAGTTTTCATGAATACCCAATTCCGTTTTAGCCCGATTAAAAGCAAAGAGGAGCTTTTTGCCGCAATCACACATACCCATTTTGCGTGTTATGAACTATGTATTCAGTATTTGGGTAGACCACTTCCCGTTGCGGGTAACATTGGCATTTTTTGTCATTATGAAGATGAGTATGAATATCTTACAGGTCTAAGAAAAGAGTTGACCGATGAAACTAGAAGCTGGAATGGTAAGTATTTTCTTCTTCATAACTATATTACTATCCCTGCAAAAGGCATAATCCCCACAACAACATACAAGTATATTTATATACGTAAACCGGAAGAACGGCAAACACATGTTGGCGATGTTGATTTTTACCTTCCACCAGATGAGTATAAGTCACTAAAAAAAAGAGTTGAAGAAGGCATGTTCCCAAAAGGAGTCTCACTATTGCAGCGTTCCAATCTTGTCTAGTACGTATGGTGAGTGAAGATAACGATGCGAGTGCGTTTGTGGGGTCTTATGATCTTGCGCAGATAGTTGGCGAGTAATATGAATTACAAATATTGATTAAAACTATGAGCGTTCTAAAAGTTTCCGGTCTAACTTTTTACGTTAATAGTTTATCTACTACTCAAACCTTTTATGAACGGTTGGGTTTTGTCGTAACAAAAGAAGACAAAACTCACACAACCATGGCATGTAATGGGTTTTGGATTGACTTCGTATTAGCATCATCTGAGCATAAACCGAAATTTCAAAAAGAAGCCCTGGCAAATGAAAAAGCGTTGGATATGTATATCCGCCTATTAACCGAGCATATAGATGATTGGCATGATCAGAGTATAAAAAAAGGGTTTACCCCATCAAGCAAACCACATGCTTGACCAAGGTAAGAAGAGAGTTTCCACTTTGTAACCCCGATGGATACACCCTTATTTTTTATGAAGCTAGCCCGCAGAGCGAATAAAAAAACTCATTTCACCCCTGCTTTTATTATTCATTTTTTGTATATACGCAAGAATTGACTCGGCTCGTAAATACTCAAAAAACTGAACAATAAGAAAAATTGCAATGGGAATAGGGAGTAGGAAAAAAGAGCGAATTTTTTTAAATTTAAACCATTTTACTATGTGTTTTAAAATGGCGTTGGTTGTTGTGAGAAATAGTTTTTTATGTCGATAGTCTGCAATTATGCGAGCAATAAGCTGTTTTCCGATTACATAATCTTGAAAGTTTGGAAGTAAAATAAAGGGGCCGATCATTGCCCAGTTACCGTTTTCATATATCTGACAGACTCCGGCAAATTCCTGATCTACTATAACTACATATAGGTTATAAAATGTTTTCCAAATAGAGGGGGCAATGTACACAAGCGTTGGAGTATGGGAAATTGTTCGTGCTATCTTTTCAATTTCTTGATCGGATAGGGGTCTTCGCACAAAAGTAATCACACTGCATTATATAGAGAAAAGTGTGCCGGGTGAAATATTATTCTTAGTCTTTTGTATTAATACATGAAAGCGTTAATCATTGTTCAGACTGAAGGGGGTGAAAACATAAATGAATACAAAAAAAACAGTAATAGGGGTGGCGGTAATTGCATTACTACTATTTGGAATCCTTATTCCTCATGATGCATTTGCAAATCGTGGTAACCCAACAGTAAAAGGGCGAAATTATTCTGAAGAACGACACACTATCATGACCCAAGCATTTGAGAGTAATGATTACTATGCATGGAAAAATGCGATGCAGGGAAAAGGCAGAGTGCTTGAATTAATAAACGAATCAAATTTTGCTGAGTTTGCAAGAGCGCACAAACTAGCGCTTGAGGGAAGAACTCAGGAGGCAAATGCAATTCGAATACGTTTAGGATTAGGCCAGGGACAACGAATGGGAAGACGAATAAACTAAGCATGATATAATTTACTAAAGCCGAAATCTCACCAATAGTGGTGAGATTTCTGGCGTTTCCTTCTACAATTTTGAGTATGGGTTCTTCAGCGCATGGACTAGTTTGTTTTTCTAAAAAAATAGGAGATTTTTCTTAAAACTTCTATGTATTGCAGCAATCGTTATCGGATTTTCATATATCGCAATATCACAGAAAACCAATACAAAAACACGAGCGGCAGTGCCTCCCCCTAAACAACCCACTCTTCAGGGCGGATATATCAAAAAAACCATTCTCACTTTTGATGAATTAGAAAAAAAATATGGATATAGAATTTCAAAGGAAGAGAAATTATCGATGAATAAATATGTAAACCCTCGTATTGTTGTGTAACATAGTTTGCCGAAACCGGACTTTAGTGTTGTTACTATCGTTCTTGGCGGCAGCCAGTCTTCAAATAGTACACAATGGGAAAAGGGTACGAGATTCGTAACAAGAGTTTTCTCTAAACTTCATAAAAATGCACCCCAAACAACAATTATTACCACTGAGTGTCCGGGATTTGGAAATGCTGAGATTAAAAAAGTACTTATTACCAAGAAACGGTAAGCTCGCGCACCTATGCGTGTGACTACTGGACATGGGTGAAACTGCTTGGACTGAATCCGGAAAAAACGATACTATCCGGTCATTCATCCGAAAACGAAGCGGTTCTTATGCTTTCTGAACTTTCCGATTTTAACCCTAACTTTAAGATTTTTGCCTTAAACCCCGCAGTTCATGTGGATATTTAAAAGCCATTCACGGGAATTTTACTGTTTGAAGACATATCATACGCAGTAAAAAAATATCTTGATGAGGTGGTGAATAAAGTTGCCCATTACTTGACTAAATACTACATTCTTGCGGGTGGAAAAGTTGCATCGCTCACATCATCCGACCCGTTGGTTGCGGAGCAAATGAAGATTCACGATGAGGAGTTTAAAAAATTTGATGTATTCTGGAAAAATCAAACGGACTGGTGAAACTCGACACAGTGGATCCTAAAAATTTTGAAAAAAAAATTTAACCTTTTTATTTCTCGTAGGGGACCGACTAACGCCGGGAGCAGATGGAGTTATATTTATTCAAAAATATTTTGATTTAACCGATGCTAATATCAACAATCAATCTATTCGTGTTGAGTATACAGAAAATTTTGAACATGATGCACTTTTAACCAATGATTAGTCATCGAGAGTAAAGTTAGATAACACACAATTTCTAAATGCGGCAAAACGAATTGAAGAGATGCCTTTTCGGTTTTAAAAGGCCATTTACAGAAACAAAATCACGAGGTGGTTATAGAAGAAAAGGACACACAATAGTTAGAGTTGCTTCACCAAAAAATCGTCGATAAACCCCTGCGGGTTAGTTGAATATATTTTTAGATTGGTATAATACACAATAATTTTACTTCAAAATACCACCCCCTTTTACTTGTCTGTATTGCGGGTCTTTCAACGGTCATTGGTGGATTCATTGGTCTTTCACGAGCTGGAACGAGGAGATATAACATTGGATTTGTGCTCGGATTTTCTGCTGGAATGATGGTTTATATTTCACTGTTGGAGTTAATGCCATATGCAATAAACCAACTTTCTCAGATCACAGCCTTTAGTTATTTTTTAGCAGGGTTTATTGGACTTGCAATTTTAGATTATTTCATGCCTCACGCCTATATTCATAACCAGCTTGAAAAAACGCATACCATCTATGATAAAAAATTATTTTCTACCGGTATTATGATTTTGCTCGGATTAGTCCTGCATAATATGCCCGAAGGAGCGGTAGTTTTTCTTGGTTCAACTAACGATATCGCTTAGGCGTATTGTTGGCACTCGCAATAGCCATTCACAACATACCTGAGGGAATAGCAATTGCAGTTCCGCTTTATCACGCGACAAAAAGTCGTAAGACTGCCCTGGGCTATACCATTGTTGCAAATGTGGCTGAACCGCTTGGGGCACTATGTGCATACCTATTATTTATGCCTATACTATCGCCATCACTTATAGCCACGTTATTTGCAATAGTTGGAGGGATAATGACATATATTAGCTTTTGATGAGCTTCTCCCGCGTTGCATAAAAAGTGATAGCCCACATCGTGCAATGATAAGTATCGGCGCAGGTATGTTTATTGCCTTTTTCAGTTTAAATTCAGTTCAGTTGCTGTAAAATACTATACATATGCTCCAACGCATTCTGTATGTGTTTACTACCTTGATGGTCGCCGTGTACATGGTCGCATCACTTTATGCAGCAGAGTCTAAAACCGCTATTACTGTTTTTGTTCGTAATGGGTGCACACACTGTCAGGCAGAAGAAAAATTTCTTGATGAACTATTAAAACAAAGAAATGATATTACTGTTCGATATTATCGTCTTGAAAATGCAGCAGATCGTGCAGTTTGGGAAAAGGTTACCGCGCAGGTTAAAACAGCAAAAGTAACTCCCATAACTGTGGTGGGGGATAACTATATTGTGGGTTTTGATAAAGCCGAAACAACAGGCAAAGATATTGTGGGGCTTATTGAAAAAGCCAAAAAGAACAATATTCCCACAGACCTTACCGCACTAACTAAGAAAAACGAACACGGGGTAGCAAGTACCTGTGATAGAGAGGGTCTTGTGCCTTGCGAGGTAAATCCAAGCTATATGGTTAATCTTCCTGTAATTGGAAAAATAGACGCAAACAAATACCCACTTCTTATCATGTCGGCACTATTTGGATTTTTTGATGGATTTAATCCTTGTGCAATGTGGGTGCTTATTACATTTCTCATGATACTACTTCAGGTAGGGAACAGAAAAAAAATGTTTCTCTTTGCGGGAACATTTATTTTGGCGGAGGCAATAATGTACTCACTAATTCTCGTGGTCTGGTACAAGACATGGGATTTTGTACAGCTTGATACAATTATCACTCCAATAGTCGGACTTGTTTCTATTTTTGGCGGACTCTTATTTTTACGTGAATGGCACAAAAAAGAGATTGAGTGTCGAGTTACCGATTATAAACAAAGAAAAGAAATTCGTGCAAAAATTCTGAATCTTGCTTCGAGTAAATTTACGTTTATTACATTTATAAGTATTCTTGGAATCGCATTCTCCGTAAACGTTATTGAGTTTGCATGTTCAATAGGCATCCCCCAGGCATTTACCAAAATTCTCGAATTAAACAAACTTCCGCTTATTCAAAATATTCTTTATATTGCGACATATATTGTTTTTTATATGATTGACGATCTTATTGTGTTTGGTATAGCACTGTATGGCATCGACAAATTATCACTTACCACAAAATACAGCAAACTATCAAACCTCATAGGAGGTATTGTGATGGTAATTTTGGGGCTAATTATGCTGTTTAAACCAAGTTTGGTCCTGTTCTGATATGGATACCAAACGGGCCTTTTGGATAGTAACCGCAATTATTGCAACGGTTTCATTTTTATCTCTATTTTTCACCAGCGGTTATCTCCCTCCTGTAAAAACCACGTTTTACTATATCGAATCAATTGGAATGGCTATGGGCTTACTTACGGGTCTTTCGATATGTATTTATGCATTTTTTTCAAAATCAAATTCAGCACGTTACTCAAAACCGGTTCAGTTTATTGTTTTCGTACTGGGAACAGTCATCATGATTTGTGGAATCTCACTTATCTGGATGCGATATGAGGTAAAAAATACATGTCAGGAAGCTGAGTTGCAGTATGACGAAAAAGACTGTGTGAATAGCATGATACAATCTCTTAAAGATGAAAATAACTCGTTTAATAAGAGAAACGAAGCTGTTTGGGTGCTGGGTCAGCTTGCCGATAAGCGCGCACTTGAAACTCTCAATACATATTACACAGGAACAATTCCTTCACGCGAACCGATCAACAAAACACTTAGTCAGTACGAGCTAAAAAAGGCTATCCGATGGAGCTCCGAAGGCAACGCTATACACTGGTTATATTAATTGATATACTTTCTTCATGAAAGTAAACATTCGACTTATTTACCTCTATCTTTTTTCGTTTGTTGGATTAATTGTGTTTGTCATAGGGTGTGTGCGTATTGTTGACTTGGGGTTAAAGGTATATGTGTTTAATAATGCAGATATATATACCGTACAAAAAATGCCCTCCTACGCAGACGACCAAAGAACCGATGAAGAGCGTGAAGCTGAGTATCAAGAACAACTTCGTTTTCAAAAAGAAGAGTCAACACGCAATAGGCAACGTGAAATGTCGGGAGCTTTATCCATGATTATTATTGGAGGCCCTCTGTATTTGTATCACTGGAAAACTATCCAAAAAGAGAATAAACAGTCACCAACTCAAAACGCATAATTCATGATACATCCAAACTTAATTTATCTTGGTGTCGCACTATTGTTAAGGCCTATCATAATCCGGAAACTGAAAATGACTCAATATTTTTCTTTGGGCTTGTTAATACTGCAATAGCACTTCTGGTAATCACAACGTGGAATTTTGAAAATTTTGGATTCCAACTGTATCTTTTATTCGCAAGTGCAATTATTTTTATCCTAATCCGGCTTAAGTTTAAGCAACTTCTCCTTTCAGTAAAATAATAATCGGATTTTCTGAAGCGCATAGGCTGTTTCTTTGTTTTTTATCAATAGCTTTGCCTCAGCAAATGATTTCCAGCCCCATATAAAAAATTCTCGTTCCATAAGATGCGGTTGGGGGTTAAATGAACGCATTGAGAGCGGGATAAAAAACCAAATATCATAATGAGTTTTACATGGTTGTTTGTGTGGATTTTCAATTGATGTAATTGTGAGTAAAGAGGGAATAGGTGATTTGAGATTAATTATTTGAGATCCCCACTCTTCACTTATTTCTCTCTGTAACGAAGTAATTACTTGTTCATCTTTATCGATGTGACCACCGTTAAATAGCCAAAGATCCGATTTCTTGTGGTGGCCAATAAACACTTTGTTTGATTCCGGATCGTATCCGGCAAAATACACACAGAAGTGAGAAGTAGGATTTTCGTCTCGTGTATATAGACCCTCATTTACTCGCTTTTGAAATAAGTGTTTTACACTACGAGTACTCGTGGTATTACTAATAATCCGTTTAAGTTCGCAATCAATATCCATATTGCATTATAAAAAAACACTCCCCACAAATGGGGGAGTGTTTTTAAGTGAATAAAGAAAAATTACTCTGTAATTGTAATGGTTCCAGATTGACCATTTGCTCTATGTTGACCGACTGAGCAGTAATACTCATACGATCCAACCTTGTCTGCTACAAATTCTACAGTACCGGTATCTCCATCCTTAACAACGGGCATTTTGACCCCCAACTCGTCAATTACAAAGTCGTGCATCATGCTCACGCTCTTCATAACAATGCGAATTTTTTCACCCTTTTTAGCCGTGATGACATTTGGTGTGTAATAAAACGATCCCGCCTCCATCTCAATTACGGTTACATCAGAAGTTTCTACAGACTCGCTGTTGGTATCCGTTTGAGTTGTGGCTTGTTCTGATTGCATCTTGGTAGGAGACTGTTCAGATGATTTGTTTTGGGTAAAATAAATGGCTCCACCCAAAATGGCTACGATAGCCAAAACAATAGCAACATTCTTCATATTAACTCATATAAAAATAGTAATAGTTATATAAGTATGGAGTATGCTATACATAATGTCAACTCTTAAATTGAAAATTTATAAATTAACCCGATCCATTCCCAAAGGAAAAGTGGCGACATATGGTCAACTTGCTGCACTTGCGGGCAATCCAAAGGCCGCTCGTGCTGTTGGTATGTGTATGCGTACCAATCCAGATGCCCCGAGAACGCCATGTCATCGGGTAGTCTCTTTCAATGGAGGGTTAACCGGCTATTCTGCGCGAGGTGGAATTGCTCAAAAAAGAAAAATGCTTATTGCTGAAGGAGTGCAATTTGTCGGAAATCGTGTCAATCTTCGCACGAGCAAGTGGAAGCCTTCTTTGAAAGGATAAGCACACCACCCTTATTGTTTTGTACGCACTTTTTAATTGCCGCATGATAGCTGTCATTAAATGTTTTATTATAGACCTCCCACCCCCAGTTGGAGGTAAATGGGTGGCAGTTTTGTTTATTTTTAGCAAACGTTGTGTATAGCACATCCGGTCCAGTGGCAATCACCATTCCGTCTGGGTGCGTGTTTTCAAATTGGGAAATTGTATTAACTTGTTTTTGAATTTCAGAATACGTATTTTGTCTAACTAACATACCTTTTAATATCGAAGGGACAAGTATTTTTACATATTCTCCCCTCAGTTTATGTCGAATCATTCGTGCACGGTTATAGATATCCGGAATAAATAGAACAAACAATATGCAAAGCGCCAACGTTCCCCTTTTTACCGAGTTAAAATGAGAGTACACAACCCAGATAAGTATGGGAAAGAACGGTGTTGCGGCCCAATAAATGTGGTGAATATCATTCATGGGGTAGTACTGTGCCCATGAACTCAGACCCACCATTGCGAGAAGAGTAACGGTGCTATTTTGTATTCGTTTCCATAATACATAGAGGGCAGTAAAGGGAAAAAGAACCCACACAGATACTGGACCATACGATAAGGGAAGCATTTTCTCAAGGAAAACAATCGGGAAAATGCGTTCTCCCAACACTGCAGTATGCCACCATGAAATAAACTGAACAGATTGAAAAAACCACTCCCGAAATACCCCGCTCACCAATAGATTTACAAGAACACTCATATGGACTATAAAAAATGAAAAATGAAAAATAAATGTATTTGTTTTTAGAATCGTTCTTTTTGATATAAAAAAGAAAATAAACGCACCATATAACAGTCCCCCTACTGGCATACGCAACCACACTGTTGCCGCTACACTCGCACCAGAAAGCACAAGAAGTACAGGATGTTTTTTATTTTTTTCCCACGCGATAAAACATGCAATTGCAACGAGTTGAAAAAACAATGCGTATACCGAGGGCCATATAAAAAAAGTAACATTGGGTTCATAGTAGGGAGCCATCGCGACCCACAGAATTATTACTCCGTATGAAATAATAACAGGGAGGATTGATGTGGATATATAAAAAAGTACTCCAGCTATAAGCCCATACACGAGTGCCGTTCCCAGTTTTAAAAAAATAAGCGATTCTCCAAAAACGGACAAAATTCCATAATGAATTACCGATGCTCCTGGTCCATAGATAGAAAATGTATCTTTAAACAACCGTTGCCCATTAACCATATCAATGGCTGGTTTGAGAAAAATGCCATCATGATGTGGGTCTACATCAAAACGAGAGAAAAAACCAGCAACAAGGGCGGTGAGTGTAAATGATAAGATTATTCCAACAATCCGTTTCATGTTCCAATCGTACCACACCTTTGTTACAATTACAGGATGAATAGTGCACATATTGTACAGTTTGAGACTCCTCAAAGGTTACTGCTAAACGGTTTTTGGTTTGGCCCATTTAAACCGCATGTGGTGTATATTCTCATTCACGGACTAACTTCAAATGCATTTGCAAATCATCCACTTGTAACACCTCTTGTTGACAGTCGTGCAGCCGTGCTCACATTTAGTAATCGTGGTAGTGGAAAAATTAACCGATTTAAAAAACGTGATCTCCGTAAGAAAAAAGGATATACGTCGGTGACAATTGGTGAGGCACATGAAGTCTTTACCGATTGCGTAGATGATATTCAAGGAGCTGTAACCTATGCTCAAAAACAAGGAGCACATCAAATAATATTGGTAGGTCATTCAACCGGGTGCCAAAAAGCAACATATTATTTAGCACAAAGAAATAAACAAAAATATGTTACGGGAGCAATATTACTTGCACCTATGAGTGATTATGCAGGTGTCTCAAAACACATTGAAAAAACACAACTACAGCGAGCTACAACATATGCACACCAATTCGTTTCACAAGGAAAACCGCACGAGTTAATTCCGCTTGATGTGTGGCCGTTTATGCATGACGCACAGAGATTTTTAAGTCTTTATACGCAAGAAAGCAGTGAGGAAATATTCTGTTATACTAACCCCTCAAAAAAACCAGTAACACTTCAAAAAGTTAAGGTGCCTTGCCTCATTATCCTTGCAGGAAAAGACGAGTTTAGAGATAGACCCATTACGAGAATTGCACAATGGTTTAAGCAAAAACTTCGACGTAAAACTGTATCAGTACATATTATCAACCATGCACCACACAACTTTTTTGGTTTTGACCAGAAAGTTGTAAGTGTAATTAAAAATTGGTGTTCCCTGATATGAACACAAAAGAACTGTTCGGATTGTTATCGGTCATAATTGGATTTATCGGATATGTGCCCTATATCCGAAATCTGCTTGCAGGAAAAACTAAACCCCATATGTTTTCCTGGATAATCTGGTCGCTGCTTACCGCAATCGGTCTATTTGCACAGCTTTCAGACAATGCTGGTCCTGGGGCGTGGACAACCGTTCTTACGCTTGTTATTTGTCTATTTATTACTGTTATGAGCATTAGAAAAGGAACCCACCAAATTACCGTCATGGATTGGGTGGCGCTCGGGCTGGGTATTGGCGCAACACTATTATGGGCAATGGCCAAGACACCCCTATATTCCGTCATATTAGTAACCATTGCTGGTTTTTTCGGTTTTTTGCCAACGCTTCGTAAAACCTACTACCGTCCGTATGAGGAGACACTTAGCACCTATGTATTAAGCGGCGTAAAGTACGGTATTGCGCTGTTTGCTATGAACAACATTAGTCTCATAACATCACTCTACCCGGTGTACCTTATTGTTGTAAATGGTTTATTCGTGGCTCTCGCCACTATACGGCGTGGGCAAATAAAACAATGATGACAGAAGACGCACCTGTTACCATTAGGCTCAACCCTCTCAAGGGGGATATTCAGGATATTCTAAAAAAAATTGAATCTGAGCTTGGGTGCATCCTAGTTAAGGAAAAAGAAGTTCCGCATGCATACACCATTTATGATTCGAATACGAAAAAAATCACATCAATACCGTCATATTCAGAAGGACTATTCTACATCCAAAATCTGTCCAGTGCGTTACCCGTACACATTCTTTCTCCCCATAAAAACTCGGTAGTTCTTGATATGTGCGCGGCTCCAGGTAGCAAAACTACTCAACTTGCAGCCTCTATGAATAACACAGGATCCATAGTTGCAGCCGATACCAGTCGTGATAGATTATATAAACTGAAAGCGAACCTGGCTCGCATGGGTGTGACAAATACTCAAACAGTGTGTTTTGATGGGAGATCTATCTGGAAAAAGTATCCAGAATATTTCGACTTTGTCCTTCTTGACGCTCCATGTAGCATGGATCAGGTGTTACCTCATAAAAAAATCAATGAACTTGCCAATAAACAAAAATGGTTACTCAGATCGGCGATAAGTTGTACGAAACCTGGCGGGTATATAGTGTATTCAACGTGTACATCTTCAAAAGATGAAAATGAGAATGTGATTGCATGGATCGAAGAGAAAGAGAAGGGAAATATTTCGATTGTTGAGATGAACACAATTCCCAAAGATGATATACATGAGAGTTTTTTTGTAACTAAGATACACAAAATAAAAAGCACAGTTCAGGAATTTTTCAGATAAATTACGTATACTTAATAACTCGTACACTTTATCATTGATCTCATTATGAACAAAATTGTTTCACTTGTAAGCGTTGCAATTTTTATGGCTATTGGTGGATATTTTATTCTTAGTATGATAACCGGCCAATCTTTAAAAACTATTACAATACAACTAAAGGAAGATGCTCAGATTTCAAGTGAACACCTTGCACTTTATCCGATTGCAGAGGTTGCAAAACACGCAACAAAAGATGATTGCTGGATTGCAATTGAGGACCGCGTATATGATGTTACCGATTATGTAAAAAACGGATTTCATCCGGGAGGGGATGCTATTGTAAACGGATGCGGTAAGGACACAACACAAATGTTTAGCAAGCACTCGGAGAAAGCAAGAAAATTGCTTCAGAACTATACTACAGGATTACTCCGGGATTAACCTTTTAACTTGAGTCAATCTGTGTTAATCTGAGTATATGGGTGCTGACTTAGGTAAACTCAACGATCTTCGACTAAAAAATTTTTTCTATATAACGGTTTTTACTGCATTTGTTATCTTGTTTGGCTACTGGATTCGTCTGCAGGGACTGTCGGTAAAAGATGCAGATATAAACTTTTTATTTAACGTAGGAATTGCCTGTATGTATGCACTGGGGACACTCATAGGTTCGGTGTTTATCGTGAATGAACATAATAGGAGTAAACAACTCTTTTTCTTTTCTATGACACTCTCATTACTTTTCTCAACAATTGCGCTTGCCATGTGGTCCTACTATAATCTAGTACTCCGTATTCCACGCCCGTACCCGTCCTTTGCCGACTTTTTCTTTTTCGCATACACTGGTTTATTGAGTATTAGCTTTTGGCATTATTTTGACCTTTTGAAGGTTGACTTAAAAATCAACAACCTACTGGAGTCGGTATTTATCATTCTTGTCACCTATGTCGTTATGTTCTTTGTCTTATTTGAACCAGACTACAGTAGAGACATGTCGATTGTTGAAATCATCGCAAACTACATTTATCCCCTTGCCGACTCAGTAGCGCTCAGTATTGCGCTTGTTATTATTCGTGTGACAGGTGTAAGCAATATTGGAGCTTTGTGTATCTTTAGCTCCATTCTATTTCTGATCGTCGGGGACGTATTATTTTCTATGCGAAGTGCCAGCGGCACATATTGGAATGGAGATATCACCGATCTTATGTATTTATTCAGCGCGGTTTTTCAAATATTGGGACTTATCATTATTTTTTTTAAAAAAGAGGAACATTATCAATTGTATTCTCGTGTATGAATAATCTAAGCAAAAAACAAATATTCTTTCTGGCACTGGTTTTTCTCATAGGACTATTAACGCTTAACTTTGTCGTTCGGCAGATCACCCAGGCAAAACTGTTAGATAATTCAGAATCAAAGTTTAATGAAGTATCGCTTCATATTCAGCGTTTAGTAGATAAACGAATAGAAAGATATACCGATATCGTTGGATTTGGAAAAAGATTTTTTGACAATAGCGAGCAGGTTAGCAGAGAAGAGTTTGCACAGTTTTTTTCGGATTATTTTTTGAAACGGAAGGATGCGCTGATTGGAGTTGAGCACATAGCATTTGTTGAACACGTTACTGACAGGCAAGCCTTTATTAATAGAGTTAGAGCCGAAAAAACAAGCACCCCCCATAAATTTTTGTACTTTACTGTATCAAGTGCAGATCCTGGAAATTCACATTATATATACAACTATCTATATCCTCATTCAGACTCTTCACGTTTCTTTGGGTATGATACGTCCGACAGTTATGAGCTTGAGCGCGTGTTTCGTCTGGCAGCATCTGAGGGGCGTCCAATGCTATCAAATGTCGTAACCCTTTTTGGTAATGAGCACCTTGTGCTTGTTGAGCCAATCTACTCAAAAAATCCAAAGAACGGGAGCTCCCGTAAAGAGTCAGTATATGGATTTATTGCCCTTACCCTTAAAAGGGATTCACTGTTTGACAATATGTATGAATATCAAACAGATGAGGAAAATAAGATAAACAGAAAAGTATCCTTTATCGATAACCCTGCTTACACATTTTATGAGGATATTAATATCGCAGAAGATGTATTACACCGAGAGCCACTCATCGCAAGCACTCATGAAACTACTTTTTTAGATCGTAAAATAGGTGTTACAGTCGAGTCGAAGCGAACGCTTCAACTAACATTCTTTGAGCGATATTTTCCAGACATAAACTTTATTGTAAGTTCTGTTGTTGCTGTATTATTTTTTATGATTATGATACTTTTCCGTATTCGATGCGATTCCAATGGAAAAGAATAACATTACTTGACATCGCATAGAAAGATAAGTATATTTTATACCTATGGCAGTATTAACCCCAACGTCACAAACCACATTCAAACAAGACGTTCTCGATAAAAAAGGAATAGTTTTTGTTGATTTTTATGCAGATTGGTGTGGTCCTTGTAAAATGACTGGACCAATTCTTGAACAGCTTGCCGGCGAGCATGCAGAAATATCTTTTGTAAAGGTAAATGTTGATGAAAATAATGACCTTGCCTCACAGTATTCTGTTTTTTCTATTCCCACCTTTGTCATATTTAAAGACGGCCAAGTTGTGTCACAGTTTTCAGGTGCAATGGGAAAAGAAGGCTTTGAACAGGAGCTTCAAAAAATAACTAGCTAAGTTTAATTACACGCACCACTTTATCTCCCACCCTTCTTAAGGTGAGGTGTGCTCGTTCAAGGAGACACATAAAAAATGTCGCATACCACCGTTTTGATTCGGTTGGAGGAGCTTGAAGATCTTGCATTATTTGTTCATCAGAAATAGGAAGCTTAATGTTATTAATTCCTGACAAATCATCGCTATTTACCGCCTCAAGTTTAAACTCTTTTAATTCTGTTGGTAATTTAATTGTTTCTTGACGCTTGACAACATACTGCTGGACTGGTTGCTGCTGAGGATGCTCGGCTTTCTCGGCTGAGTGTTCAAAATCAATCTGCTCACTTTGTTTTACCGGCATTGCTTCTTTAGTCATAGACCCAACCCCCATAGCGAGTTCTTTATGTTTTTGTACCAAATGATCGATAGGGGTAAAATGTGAGGCCATATATTAATTATACACATCAATTTGCCTTAATCACATACAGGGCCATTCACAAGTTCCGCATATTTTTTTTTGGTTATACCACAGCTTGGGCACGTTTCAATTCCTTTTCGCGAGGGGATCGCGTTTCCACAGTTTGGACATGCAAACGATTCGGCGTTTTGAAATGCTTTTTCCAGAGGAGTGCCCTTTGCAAGGGTTCTAAGAGCAGACAGGTTATCCATATGAGGCAATGAGGTTTCAAATGGATTAACCGGATTTTCAAACGCAGGACAACTCCCTTCTTCAGCAGTTGGGATGTTTGAATTATGAGCAAATAATGCTGCATACCCAGCTAATTTTTCCCAGCTAAAGTGGGAGCCAGTGTTTTGAGTGTAGGGCTCTTGCATGTATACCGTTGTTTGATAAGGGAGGTCACCCAGAACTAGCTCTTTAGCTTGTTGATAAATCGATAGCAAAAGAAGTTTGCATTGTATAGTAGTTTCCTCAGCAAGATGGTTTGGACTCCTCGAGACATCTATAATTAAGTCTGCAAACTGCGCAATCCAAGTGCCAAGGTTTTGTTCAACTGCTCTCTCGAACCGCTGGGATTTGATTATTTCACTATCGGAAATACCTATTATCTGCATAATCTGATTCAAATCCTGATTGAAAGAATATCTTCTTTTTCCAAACAAAGGAGAGCGCAAAAATGCGTTTGTATCGGGTGGTGCGAAGCTGTCCTGGCTAATTGTCTGAAATAACTGGGTACTTAATGATAAGTCTGTTTGTTTTTCTGGGTAGCGAAGAATATATTCTTTAACCTTTCCATTACCCTCTGGCTTCATAACAAACACAAATCCGTAGTCTGCGATTTTAGGTGGAGAAATCCAAAACGCTGTTGTTTGTAGTTCAAGCGGGGAGTGGAGCGACTGTATCATTTCAGCCTCAATCTGTGCAAAGCCGTCATTTTCGGCACGTTCCCGTTCCCCACCTAACGCACTTGCGTTATTATATGAATCCATCACATGCATATCTGCGTATGAAAACCCCTTTGCATCTATTTCATACGGTATAGTCGTATAGGGTACTTTACCTACAAATTCACCTAAAAAACGTTTCACGTTTTCTTCGATATAATACTTTTTTCTCTCGTGACTCAATCCTTCTGCCTTTCGTAGAAACTCAATTTCATTGGGAATACTGTAGTAAGTAAGTATTGAATTTTTCTGCTTTTCATACTCGGACAACCACTCAAAATCTATCTTTCTGCTGGAGTGAGATCTCTCAAGTGTATGGAGAGCAATAAGCGATGAGGAAGGAGGGAGGAGTGGCGATGCAAAACGTGTACGACCCTCAGCAAGTGCAACCATACCCGTGGTATTACATGTTCCAATCGGTCTTCGGACTCCCCTCTGATTCGGAGGGACACCGCTGCGGTACAGTTGCCGATTCTCACGACATTCCCAAATATCCCCGTAAATAGGAAAAACCTTCCCACCCTTCGACTCCACTCAGGGCAAGTCGCTTGGATAGTGGTTTGTATTGGAACAAACAACTAACAACAAAACTACCTGTGCATACTGTATACCCTAGCTATTTTCTTGTCAAGCAAAGACTTCACGGTCTTGTGCAAGAGTTCGTGCAAGGGTAAACAGATAGTCAGATAATCGATTTATATATATGTACATCATGTGATCCGATGCAGTTGCAACAAGTCGTCTTTCCGCTCGACGGCATACTGTCCTTGCCACATGCGCATAAGCTGCCCCCATCGATCCTTGGGGAAGCACAAACTGACGAAGTGGCGGAAGAGCCTTGGTGAGTTTGTCGATTTCATCCTCAAGAAGGATTGTTTCATCCTTCAAAAATACAAGAGGTATGTATGCACCAGAAACCGAGGCCATGATTTTATAAAGATTTTTTTGTATTCGGGTGAGCAACTGTGCATGATCCGGCGCAAATTCGATAACAATACCCAAATATGACGTTAGCTCATCGACTGTTCCGTATGCTTCAACAATGGGATTATCTTTTGCAATGCGTTTACCTCCAAATAGTGCCGTAGTGCCATCGTCACCTGTTCTCGTATAAATTTTCATGTCATTAAGAGTCTAAGTTACAAGTTTCGTATTATAAACTGATACATCTATTACATCATGAACACTCCGAGTATCCGCATCCATAGCATTTTTTACATCCCTCTTCATGAGCCAGAGACGCTTCTCCACATGATGGACATATATCAAACAGTCCCTTTGGTTGTGGAGCTTGGATAAGCGATGCTTGTGTGGTTTCGGTAATCAATTTTGGATCGGCTATCCTTTCTTCCTTCTTACCATCGGTACCAAAACCATAGTGCATACGAAGCACCTTGGCAACAGCATCGGGCAAACTTTTTATTCTATCTTTCCCAAATCCCATTGCACGCGCTCCGCCAATACCTTCGAGTTGATTCACAATTTCACGGACACGTTCCATTGCGGGTAATCCCGATGCAAACCGAAGTGCTAATGAAATGGTGCGTGCGAGTCCTTCTGCCATAGCAGCAATGTCGCTTCCTGGCTTGCTTATACTAATAAATACTTCAAGGGGCTCAGGCACTGTTCCTCCGTTTGTATTAATAGTAATAAAAGCGGTACCAACCGGTGTATTCATGCGATATGTTGATCCATGTACTACCATTGGTCTTGGTTTCACTTGATATTTTGGTGCTTCCACTTTTTTTTCTTCCTTTTTAGCATCGGTTCGCTCAAGCACGCCCTCGCGCGATCCCTCTCTCATGTATGCGATACCCTTTAGACCTTGCTTATAGGCGAGTGTATAGAGCCGTTTCACATCTTCAACCGTATGCGATTTAGGTGCGTTTACTGTTTTGGAAATTGATGCGTCAACATATTTTTGAATTACAGCCTGCACATTTACGTGTTCCTCAGGGATTAATTCCTGCGCCGAAACAAACCATTGCGGTCGTTTTACTTTACCCTCTTTAATTTCTTTTTCATGTTTTTTTACCCACTTTTCGTAGAGGTGATGACGGATAATATGCTCACCCAACCGGTCACGTCTAATAAATTCAAATTCAAACACCGGTTCGATACCGGATGTTGTATTAACCATGAGAGAAGTAGATCCGGTTGGAGCTTGCATGAGAAGGAGGGAATTTCGGATCCCTTTTTCAGCAATGCTTTTTTGTACATCTTTTGGAAGTGCTTGAATAAATTTGCCTTTCAAATATTTTTCTTTGTCATATTTTGCAAATGACCCTTTTTCTTTTGCAATTTCGGCAGATGTCCGATATGACTCATCACGAATAAGTTTGTACACTTTATCAATAAACTGCAACGATTCTTTCGAACCGTATCGCATATGGAGGCGAATTAATGTATCACCAAGACCCATCGTACCAAGACCAATTCGTCGCTCTCCTTCAAGCTGAGTTTTTCGTATTCCTTCAAAAAAATACTGATCTTGATCAATTACGTTATCTTGAAACCGAACGCCTGCTCTTACTACTTTTTTAAGTCCATTAAAATCGAAAGTACCCTTTTTATCAATATCACTCCCTTTTACAAAAGCAGAAAGATTAATAGAACCCAAGTTACACACACCCCATGGCGGTAAACCTTCTTCGCCACATGGATTCACACAGTTTATGCGGTTCCAGTACCAGTTGTTATGCCACTTATTGTATCTCTCCATAAACACAACACCCGGCTCTGCAGAGCGCCATGCCGCCTCAGCAATGAGATTCCATAAGAACCGAGCTTTTACTGTTTTTCGTACAACTACTTTTTTGCCGAGTGCTTTCCATGCGAAAATATCTCCATTCCATTTTTGATCATACTCAGGATCACATACATCCGGAAACACAAGATCCCAATCGGCATCTTTTTCAACTGCTTCCATAAAGGTATCAGAGACACATACTGAAAGATTTGCGCCATTAATACGTCGCAGGTCTTGCTTGACGGTAATAAATTCCTCAATGTCTGGATGCCAATCCCAAAGCATCAACATAAGGGCTCCGCGCCTGGTTCCACCCTGTTGAATAATGTCCTTTGTCGCTACAGAAAAAAGCTCTGCCCAGTTTATTGGTCCGGACGAAAACCCGTTCACCTTTTTGACTCGCGATCCTCTTGGGCGAAGAGAAGAGAGATTAATACCCACTCCGCCACCGCGTGCCATGATTTCAACCATCTGCTTTAATGTTTCCAAAATTCCATCGCGTGCATCTTTAGGACTGGGGATAACAAAACAATTGTAATAGGTAACAGCATAACCTGTTCCAGCGCCAGCAAGTATGCGCCCACCGGGAACATATTTAAAATCTTTCATCGCATCATAAAACTCTTTTTCCCAGCGACGTTTTAACTCGGGGCTTACTTCTTGAGCGGACACTGCTTTTGCGATTCGTCTCCACATTTCGTCCGGTTTTTTTTCAATAGGAGATCCGGATTTATCCTTCAGTGCATAGCGATCTGCAAACACCTTCTTTGAGATTCCTGAGAGTTTCATAATACGAAAGTAAAATAATAATTAATTGTTATAGTGCCTCGATTTCTTTTTTAAAGTCATTTAACTCGACAAAGCGCTTAAACACTGAGGCAAACCGTATATAAGCAACTTTGTCAATTTTTTTAAGCCCTTCTGCAACTAGCTTTCCAATAGTTGTACTATCAACCTCAGACACATCTTTGTTGCGCAGGCTTTTTTCTACAAACGATATGGTCTGTTCAATTTGCGATGCCGATACAAGCGTCTTTTCACACGACTTCTGAAGTCCCACGCGAAGTTTTTCACGATTAAACCGTTCACGCTTACCATCTTTTTTTACGACGAGTATAGGAAACTCCTCCACTCGTTCATATGTGGTAAACCGTTTTTCACATTGAGGACACACACGTCGTCTTCGAATCGATCCACCCTCGTCAACCAGACGAGTTTCGATTACTTCGGTATCTTTGTGTTTACAAAATAAACAGTACATAATTCCCTACATTTTATAGTGTCAAGAAAAAATGTAAAACACTAGAGGTAGAAAAACAAGTATTCAATATATTACAAAGTACATCATTTATGTACCTTAGCCTTGATTGGCATGTAACGGGTTAATTTTCCATATTATTTGTGAACGAAAGGGGGGGTTTAGATGATATGATATATCTATATGGACTCATATATTTTGGATACAAACGTTTTTTTCAACATGGAAGCGTGTTTTGCGCTGGGAAAAAATACAAACGATGTTATGGCTACAATCACAACGCTTGCAAAACTCGGCAGAGAAAAAAAATCATATCAGTTTTATATGCCTCCACGCATAGTGGATGAATTTTTAAGTTTTTTCGATGACAAAAACCAAGATATAATTCAAAAACTACTTGCATCAATCACAGTTCAGTCTCCAGATATTCACGCTGTTACAGTTCCGGCACATATTTTTTATGCAATGGTGGAGGACATCCGTCAACGTAGTTTGCGGGGACTTCGTGTTGGAGAAGAGGAAATAGAAAAAGCAGGGAAATCACTCATGGAAAAGGGAACCCTCGATAGGATCACGTTTCAAAAAACGATAGGGGAGTATGTACGCGGGTACAGAGATAGGTATCGTCAAGCAACTCGAGCTGGGTTTTTAGATAGCGTAGCCGATCTTGATATTATTATGCTCGCGCAAGAACTGCATGGCACGATAGTTTCGTCTGATGAAGGTCTACTTAAATGGGCACGGCTTTTTGGGGTGAAAGAGGTTGTTCCGAATTCACTTGCAACTCGTCTTCATCAGGAATAAGGTTAGACAGCCAGTCGACCATTTTGTCAGAAAAGCTTCGTTGTGGTTTTTCCACATACATCAAATGCTGAGAAAGTATCTCGGTAATTTTCTTTTTTTGCACCTCATCCGGCACGATTAAATATGCGTGATAAAAGTAAGGGGCGTTACTCACAAGAGTAAGTACATGAAAGTGAAATTTTTTTGTAAAGTAAAAATGAGATAAAAACTCCCATCTCAACGAAATCCCTGCAGTTTCTATTCCAAACGTAGTAATAATATTTTCTACTTCGGGTGGTGGTGTAATGGTGAGGGCGTAAAAAAGGAACAAAAGTGTCAGAATAGGAATCATAAGGATGCGATCTCCAAAAAAGAATACAATAAGGCCCAGAAGAAGGGCGAGTGCTAAGTAGAAACGCAGCACACTTTCTCCACGTCGTTTATAAGCTCGAAGCGGTGCCCTCCACGAATACACCGACTGAGGGTGGTTGTTATCCATAATCTCATTGTTACGAAAAAAGACTTAAATGTCAATCTAACTTGCATTATATATCCTATAATGATATAATGTCACCATATGGATCAATTTAACAAAGCACTATCTTTTATTCTCGGTCTCGTTGTCGTTGCAGTATTTATTGTCGTTGCAAGCGGCAAAATTAAATTGAACGGTATCAAACTCCCTTTAACAAAAGCAAAGGTTTCGGTTACTCCAACACCATCAAAATCACCTTCTCCCACAGCAAAACCTATAAGCACACTTAAAGTAGATACAAACGGAACTCGAGTTGTTGTAAAAAACACAACTCCTACTCCTACATACAATCCCACATATCACACGTATGGCAATAAGAATGTCCCCACTTCAATCCCTAACACTGGGGTGCCTATAATCCTATTTCCGCTATTAGGGGGAAGTATGGCTGTGGGTATTTATTTGAAATCAAAAAGCAGCAAGAACTAAGCGTATTATGGGCCGCCAAATCCAGGTATACGAAGAATTCCGGCTCCGATAAGATTAACCAAAAATACTGAGCCCAAAGTGAAAATTAATCCTACGATGGAACCATATACCAGTCGGCGTCCATAGTTAAGCCTTTCAGGGTCAGCTTGTGAGGTAAGTATAACCACCCCTCCATACATTAAGTATAAAAATGCAATACCGCCTGAAAGTGAAAACACGACATTAAGCATAGCTTGTACAAAACTCGGCGCACCTTTTTGGTCGGTAAATCCCACATCTGTTCCAGCGCTTATACACCCCAGCATGGTAAATTGCCTTCCTTTTGCGACCGGCACTTTTGGTTGATTTGTTGCACCATCAACGAGGAGTGTCTCGCATGTTTTTGGATCTGCAGTTTTTCCGGCCGGAAACTTATTGGGATATAAACAGCGTGCACATCGCTCCCAGTCACCAGGTACCGTAGTTACTGTGCAGGTGGGATTTTTTCCGTTCACCACCTTCGGACATAAGCCGCATGCATCACACGTCATATATCGTTTTGATGCAGCCTGGGCAAGTACATCACTTTGTATAAATAAGAGAGAACTAATGACAATAAAAACTGCAATAATTCTATGCATGATATGAGTATACAACACTGTATATAATGTATGGTATGCGACGTATCGTTTCTGTATTGGTGTGTGGATTAGTGTTTTTATCTGTCGTCTTTCCTTTGTATGCAGATCAGCTTGAAAATGTCACCAAACAACTGGAAGACTTAAAACGTGAATTCAGTGCAATCAGCAGCGCAAATCAAACGAATGAAAAACAACTAGCCGA
The DNA here is from genome assembly GCA_964562055.1 of uncultured Gammaproteobacteria bacterium. Classification (GTDB taxonomy): domain Bacteria; phylum Patescibacteriota; class Microgenomatia; order UBA1406; family GWC2-37-13; genus JAKBEU01. Next base: position 2,141 of record CAZLSE010000025.1, on the reverse strand, counting down.
CCTACAGCAAAAACTTAATGGAATTAAAAATCAGGTTGGTATATTAGAACGAGAAATTGAGAACAAAGAATCTCAAATACAGCAGGGAGAAAAAGCATTCGCTCAGCAAGAAAAACTACTTCAGCAACGCGCACGAAACTATTATAAAAACACAGGCAAAAATACGTTTTCCATTGTCAATCTCCTCTTAAGCGAAAATATTTCAGAATCGCTTCAAAACTATTTTTATCAAAAGACACTTGTAGATGAGGATAGAAAAGCAATTATCAAAATTGCACTTTATATAAAGCAGATTGAAGATAAAAAAAGCGTTCTTGAAAATGAAAAAAACCAACTCGCAGCTGTAAAGGTTGATATTGATAAACAATCAACATTTCTTGCCGGCGAAGTTGCAAAATCAAAACAATATTTAGGCGAGCTTCAAGGAAAAATAACGCAACTAGCCGCCGAACGAGACAGACTTATCGCGGGTCGTCTTGCAGCACTCAATCTTCCACAAACAGCTTATACGACAACAGGAGGTTGTTCAAGTGATTTGACAAACGGAAAAGATCCGGGATTTTCCCCTCGGTTTGGATTTTTTACATTTGGAGTTCCGCATAGGGTTGGTATGAATCAGTTTGGCGCGAAAGGAAGAGCGGAAAGCGGCCAGAGTGCGCGTCAAATTTTAGAACATTATTATAACGCGGAGTATAAGGAAGGATATGGCACCGACATTTCAATTCGCGTTGCTGGCACAAATGAATACGGACAAAGTTTTGACGTTTCGTGGAATATAGAAGAGTATTTAAAGCACGTATATGAGGTGCCTTCTACATGGCATATTGAAGCGCTTAAAGCTCAGGCAATTGCAGCGCGCTCCTATGCACTTGCATATACCAACAATGGACAGCGGTCGATTTGTCCAAGTCAAAGCTGTCAGGTGGTAAAACAAGAAGAAAACAGTGACGCATGGAAGCAGGCGGTTGAACAAACACGGGGAGTGGTGCTTTTAAGTGGAGAAAGTCCAATCTCCGCGTATTTTTCATCGACTGCTGGCGGCTATACATATGTATCCGGTAGCGATATCAGTTCGCGCCCCTGGACAAAAAATACGCAAGACGGACGCAGCGGATATGGAAGTTTTGGTGATATTCTCAACAATGCCTACGACAAAGAATCGCCCTGGTTTTATTGTAATTGGGGCTCACGTTCGCAATACGCAAATACAGCATGGTTGAAAAGTGAGGAAGTTGCTGACATTGTAAACGTTATCATGCTTGCGCTTGCCGACGGCATAACAATTGGAAACTTATATCAAACCGACAAACCCAATCCTGTTGGAAAGGAAACCTGGGATAGTAGTAGGGTAAAACAAGAGCTTCGTAACAGAGGAAAAAATCCCTTTAACAGTATTGATTCGGTATCGGTAAGCGCTGATTTCGGGTCAGGGAACGCAACATCAGTTACGGTAAATGGTGACGCAGGATCGCAGACGTTTAGTGCAATATCCGAGTTTAAAACATATTTTAATCAACGGGCTCCAGCCAATATCCAGATAGTAGGTCCTCTTTTTAATGCGGAAAAACGTTAATCAACCTTTTTATACTTTTGGAGACGAAGCATAAAAGCATTGTATGCAAGTTGTGCAAGAGCGGTAAGATAAGTGATAAGCGCAAAAAATAAAAACCAATGCAACGTCTTCATGTTAAGTATGCGCGTCATGGCTTCGATGATAAGAATATGAATGAAATAGATCGTATACGAATACAAACTAAAAAAATCGATAACAGCCTGTACAATTTTTTGAGAAAAAAGTTTTAACTGCGACATCCCATACAAAATGTTTAATGCAAAAATACTATATGCAATGTGGTAGATATTCGGTGGATATTTATTTGCATACATAGAGAGTGCGTGTTTTGACGGAATCAAAACATAGTGTTGAGTAAGATAGTAGATGCAGCCAAAAAGCAGAGTCGTCACAATAAATACTGATTTTGATCTCCACAATCTATCAAAATAAAACGTATACACGATTACGAGCGACCAAGGCAGCCACATAATGAGGCGAAAATAAGGAAGAGGTGTACGTGTAAGAAAGTACACAGAAGACACGAGAGCGACAACTGCATAGACATGAAACAGAGACCGATGTTTAT
>CAZLSE010000024.1:0-24788 GCA_964562055.1 uncultured Gammaproteobacteria bacterium | reverse complement strand
AGACCTTTTGGAAGAACCCCATACTGGACAAACCCTTTTTTTCGGTACATACGCTCGGCAATTGGGTTATTGCCAAATACACCAAGACGAATAATGGATATGCCTGCCATATGAGTGGCAACTGCATCAAGAGTTTTATCCATGAGAAGTGACCCAATGCCTTTTCCTCTCCATTCTTTCTTCATCATGATTCCAAACGTACACACATGAGGCTCAGTCTCGTATGTCGAGCGAGTGACATCGGCAACACCAACCAACTGATCATCATAAAATGCAAGTATTTTCACTGCGTTCCCCATTTCTACATCGCGCACAAACTGTTCAATATACCTATCCTCTGCCTCAAATGTTAATTGTCTCCCTTGATACATGATGTATGTTTGTTCTTTTGACAGAGTGTTTATGTAGTCGAGGAGAATGTCTGTGTCTCTTCGTTCAACCATTCGAAATGAAACGCTGTTTAGTATATCCATAGCCACATTGTAACAAAAGCTACCGAGTATAATTGGTGCTTATGGACTGGTTTATTCTTGCTCTCCTTGCTGGAACGGCATCAAACATGTTTAACGTAGTAAATAGGTCAACCCTCAGGGAAAGGGGCGACTCAACGTTATACTCATGGCTTTTTGAAGTGTTTAGACTTGCTATTTTCATGTGTGCATTTGTAGTGAATCCAACATTGCCAAAACATCTTTCAACGTATGGATGGCTTGTCGCACTCGGAATAAATGAAGCTGCTTCTGTTTATTTTTTTATGAAGTCTCATAAACATACAAAGCTTTCACTTTCTACATTTCTTATTAAACTGCAACTTATATGGACTCCTCTCCTTGCATATGTTCTGATTAATGAACGACTCAATTCGTCTGATTATCTGGGAATTGGCATAATTCTATTGGGAATATTCATTGGGGTGTATTCACCCAGAATGAAAGCTGATAAGGGGATCGTTATTACCTTTATATCTTCTGTATTTATTTCGCTCAATGCTGTCTTTACCAAAGCGGCAGCGGGGGATGCTTCTACTCCATTTATTCTTCTTATGATGTCGCTTCCCTCTGTGTTGGTATTTCCGTTTCTTATGAAGAGTTTTGCGCCACGAATTCGCACCATGAGTGGTTTATTTGTAAAAAGTGTTGCTGCAAGTGTGGTGTTTAACGTAGTCGCTATGTCGCTTGCAGTAAGTGCAATTCGTCTTGGGTCGACAAGTAAAGTGACCGCGGTGTATCAGGGTATGATGATTGTATCGGTGCTGTATGGAATTATTGTGTTAAGAGAAAAAGAACACATCGCTCAAAAACTTATTGGTACCGCAATTACCCTTTTTGGTCTCGCCCTACTCGCGTAAGTTCAGCTTATCTTCAGGCACTTTTTGCTATGATATATATCTATGATAAAAAAGGTGCTAGTTGTAGTTTTACTGGTGAGTGGGGGACTGGTGTTTTATTTATCTTCGCAAAAAAATAGTGCACCTGCGCAAAGAATACTTAATACTTTTTCACGTCCCTCCCCTACCCCAACCCCTCACCCACTCTCGGTGCAGAGTCTTCGGGATATGGAGTTTTTGGGTAGTGATATCGTTGTTGAAGAAACACTCTCCCCTGGCTCTAACTACTCTCGCTACTATGTCTCCTATCTATCTGAAGGACTTAAGCAATATGCCCTTCTTACCATTCCTCAGGGCGAAAAACCTGCAAACGGCTGGCCGGCAATTGTGTTTAACCATGGATATATTCCACCTCGTGAATACAAAACAACAGAACGATATGTAGCGTATACCGACGGGTTTTCTCGTAACGGCTATATGCTTATCCGCCTAGACTACCGGGGTCATGACCGGTCTGAGGGTGAGGCTGCGGGCGGGTACGGATCAAACGCCTACACCATTGATGTACTCAATGCACTCGCCTCGCTCCGTAAACACCCCGATGTAGACGTAAACCGTATTGGCATGTGGGGACATTCGATGGGTGGATTTATTACGCTTCGCGCAATGGTTGTAGATAAAAACATAAAGGCCGGTGTTATATGGGCTGGTGTTGTTGCATCATATCCTGATCTTATTAATAACTGGCGCCGAAGAACGTTTGTACCTCCCCCAGGACTCCCAACAGGAGTAACAAGGTGGCGTGATAGACTCACTATGGAATTTGGTTCACCTGAAGAAAATCCTACCTTTTGGCAGTCGCTTTCATCTAACTCATTCCTCTCGGATATTTCAGGTCCTGTGCAGCTCCATCACGGCACCGCAGATGACTCTGTACCGGTTGCATTTTCTGAACAGTTGGACAAAGAACTGAAAGCAGTGGGTAAGCCATCTGACTTACATATCTATTCAGGTGACGATCACAATATTGCGGTTTATTTTGGAGTGGCGATGGACCGGTCCATCGCCTTTTTTGACAAATATGTAAAGGGAGACTAAAACGAGCTAAACGATCTGACAAGCTCTTGAAACCCCTTAATAAGAAGTGACCAGATTATTTGTTGTTGTCTCCATGTTTCGATAAACACATCTTTGGGGAATACTCTTTGAATAAATAAAAACCCCTCCATAGAAGGATTTACAATTACGTCTGTTGTTGTTCGGGAAATTGACATCCAGTAGACATAAAAAATAAAAAAAGATATTCCAACTGCTACGACCGCAATAATAAGGATAGTATTTAGGTGAGCCGTTGGACTATATTTTGGTTTTTTTGATTTTGCATTCATAGAGGTGTAATTTTTCCTCACGATTCATTTTTTTTATTTCATATTCTCGTTTTAATGCAGACGACCGCGTGCTCTTTTGTTCAGTATACACAAGACGCACCGGCCGACGGCCTGAAGTGTATTTTGCTCCCCTCCCCTTGCCTTCGTTATGTTCCCTTAACCGTTTATCGATATTATTCGTTAGTCCACAGTACAACGTCCCATCCGAACACTCAAGAAGGTATACATAATACATGTCCTCAATTATAGATAATAGTTTGAAATATTTTTTGATCTCCCTTGTATTAATAAGTGAACTATGAACAAAAAGGGGGTGAGTATACAACATGCATGAATCAACAAAAATAAACATACTACTCGCAGTTTCAGTACTTATACTTATCGGTGTTGTGTATATTGGTTACAAAGTAACCACTCGAACACCCTTTGCCTACGGAATGAGAAACGAAATGTATCAGATGAAACAAAACAACTTCAAGCAAGACAGAATGAATGGAGGACAATTTAACAAAGGAATGCGAGGAATGGATCAACAACAAGGACGAAACAATGGAAACTGTCCTTATATGAATCAAGTACAATAACACCAGTATGACCGATGAACAGTTGGTACAAGACATCTTAGCTGGGAAACGAGAAATGTATTATGATCTGGTAAAGCGCTATGAGCAAAAACTCAAACGCTATGTGGGTCGGCTTATCAATCGACCACACGAGGTAGATGATATTGTGCAAAATGTATTTATAAAAGCATATAAAAATCTGCCTACATTTCAGACCACTCTCTCATTTTCCAGCTGGATATATCGCATAGCACATAACGAAACAGTGAATGTTATGTCGAGTGGGTTTATTCAAAAAATTGTTTCGCTCGAACTCATTTTTGGTATCGGCACCACCAATACAACTGAAGAACAAATGATCGATGACGAAATGAAACAAGAGCTAAAATCATGTGTAAATGCACTCGATATAAAATATCGTGAACCAATTGTCCTTTTTTATTACGAAGAAAAAACATACGAAGAAATAAGCGATATTTTACGTATCCCAGTACGTGCAGTGGGAGTGCTTATTCACCGGGGAAAACTATTAATTAAAAAAATATGTCATGAGAAAAAACATCGCTAATACAATTCGAAGTCAGATTCAAAACGGTACGCTGTCTATGCGGTCATCCGCTTCAGTTTGGGCGGAAAAACTTGGACTTGGCAGTGGACTTATACTCCTTCTTCTTTTTCTCATTTTCCTTACCGGAAGCATACTGTATTGGAACTCAACAAACAGCGAGTTTCTTTATCCCGGCTATGGAGCATTTGGAGTCCGGTCATATTTTGCAAGTTTCCCCTATTTGTTAGTTATTCTGTTTGTCGTCTTATTTACGTTAGGAAGTTATATTCTTCGTAGATATGATTTTTCCTATAAGCAACCATTTTTACTCATTCTCTCTCTCGTGGTAGGAATAATTTTACTTCTTGGATGGGTATCTGTTCATACTCCTGGAGGAAGGCAGATTTATAAACAGCAAGGAAGGCGAATGCATTTGGGCAGACAGCAAAATGCAACAATCATTACAGGTAGGGTTATTAAAATTAACACAGTTTCTATACTCATCCAACAAGACAGCGGGCAGTTAATTAAGGTTAGCATTTCACCTTCCACTCATTTCCCGTTTGGCATACCCAAAATACAAAGTGAAGTGCGTATTGTAGGAATTATGCAAAATAATATATATCAAGCAGTTGGCGTTCGAACGATCCCGCAATAGTCATTCATTTGTTCAGCTTGATTTCAGAAATATTCATATAATGAGCAAGTATGAGAATACTCCTTGTAGAAGACGAGCATCGTATTGCACATGCAATAAAAAAAGGGCTTGAGATTGAGTCGTATGCAGTTGATGTGGTTTATACAGGTAATGAAGGATACGACCTTGCATCCACTGAAGAGTACGATGTTATTATTCTTGATCTTATGTTGCCCGGTATGGATGGTGTAACTGTTTGCAAAACACTCCGCAAAGAAAAAGTTCATACCCCAATTCTTATGCTTACTGCAAAAGGTCAGGTTGAAGATAAGGTGCACGGGCTAAATGCCGGTGCCGATGATTATCTTCCCAAGCCGTTTGCATTTGAAGAATTACTCGCTCGTATTCGTGCATTATCACGACGACCCCAACATGCATTGCCTACAGTGCTCACGGTACGAAACCTCACTTTATCGGCAAACGAGTTTGTTGTACAAAAAAACGGGAACCCCATTCAACTTTCCCAAAAAGAGTTTTCGCTTCTTGAATACTTAATGCGTAATGCTGGAAAAATTGTTACTAAAGATCAAATTATTGCCCATGTGTGGAGTTACGACGCGGACATACTCCCCAATACGGTGGAGGTATATATTCGTAATCTTCGGCTTAAAATAGATCATTCGTTCCCTCAAGATAATCCGTTCATACACACTATTAGGGGTTTTGGGTATAAGCTGGCATAATTCGTATGTTTCATAGTGCACGCATAAAACTTACTATTTGGTACGTAATCATTATCATGCTTGTGAGTTTTTCATTTAGTGCGGTGATATATAAAAGCGTTATGATGGAACTTAACCGGTTTGAAAGCGTTCAGCGCTATCGCATAGAGAGACAACTCGAATTTATTGCGCGGATCCCCTATTCACTTCGCGAGCAGTTTCCTCCACCGTCAACTGCCGATCTTGAACTTATTGACGAAACACGAAGAAGATTTGTGGCATATCTTGTGCTGATTAATTCCGGAATAATAGCAATTACCGGATTACTGGGATATTTTCTTGCAGGCAAAACACTTCAGCCAATACAGAGTATGGTTGATGAGCAAAAACGGTTTGTTGGAGATGCATCACATGAACTTCGTACTCCCCTTACCGCGCTTAAAACCACTATGGAAGTGGGTTTACGTGATAAACATATGAATTTAGCATCGGCGAAACAAATTATCGAAGAAGGACTTGCCGATGTTAACAGATTGCAGGCATTATCGGAGCAACTATTAGAACTTGCCCAATATGAAAACCATACAGGTTCGATAAAAATGGATGAAGTAGATGTATCTGCGGTGTTAAAATTAGCTGTACGAACGGTAACTCCGCTTGCTGAACGAAAAAATATTACGATACAGGTTGACGTATCAGACAGTATAGTTAACGGAAACACTGACGCACTTATTCATCTTTTTACTATTCTTCTCGAAAACGCAGTGAAATATAGCCAAGAAAAAGGCGAAGTTACCCTTTTGAGTAAAAGAGAAAATAACCAAACAATCATAAGCGTTATAGATCGCGGAATGGGAATTGCCGAAAAAGATTTACCTCGAATATTTGACCGTTTTTATCGTACGGACGAAGCACGAACTCATAATGAGAGTGGTGGATATGGTCTTGGTCTATCTATAGCAAAACGAATTGTTTATATGCACCGTGCACACATAACTATCCACAGCAAAAAAGACCACGGAACAACAATTTCCGTACAATTTTTCCAGTAAACTGAATATAATGGTCTGCATTTCAAAACAAATAGGACTCAAAATTGGTATCGGCATTGTTGTGCTTGGTTCATTCTTGTACGGCGGGTATCGCGTATATACGCATGTTCAAAACTTAACAACAGCGCTCTCTTCGTCACAACACACCTCTGTATCGCTTAGTGCAGCTCTTAGAAAGGTGCGAAGCGAATTGCATGAAGTAAAAACAGAAGATCAGTACATAAAAAATAAAGAACTTCAAGAAACAATACAAAACATCGAGGACACATATGCACAGTCTGTAAAAGAATATGAAAACCTATTATCACTCAAAACGCTTACCAAAAAAACAGATGAGGTAGACAAGGGTTTTGCACAGGTATTGGCCTATCTTGCCGACCGCAACTATGCATCAGGCGCAGCTGCACTGACGAGACTTCGTAGCCTTATTCAGGACGAGCGACAAAAAGCTATTTCAGCATTTCAAATCCCTGCAAATATTGCTGAAAGCAACTCTCCTCCGGGATCGGGATACATCCGCCAACTGGTACGAACCGAAATTGGTGAATATATAGTGGATATTGTTGCTGCAGACCTTAACTCAACCCAGGTTATTGTAGACACTGCAACCGATGGTGACTGCAAAAATGATTGCCCCGTACTCCCGCTCGCCGAGTATGTATCACGAAACGGCGGATTTGCAGGAATTAACGGATCGTATTTTTGTCCTGCCGACTACCCCTCATGTGCCGATAAAAAAAATTCTTTTGACACGCTTGCCATGAATAAAAATAAAAAATATATAAATAGCGAAAATAATGTATACAGCACGGTTCCCGCCGTTATTTTTCAAAACAGCTCAACGCGGTTTGTAGGCAGATCACTTGATTGGGGAAGGAGTACTGATGTTGATGGAGTGCTTGCGAATCAACCACTTCTTATGTCTGATGGGAATATTGCATTTACTGGAGACGGCGAACCGAAAAGAGGTTCTAAAGGATCTCGCAGTTTTGTGGGCGGGACAGGCAATATGGTATACATTGGCGTAGTGCACAACGCCACTGTTGCCGAAGTGGCGTATGTTATGAAAACACTTGGCATCCAAAATGCGCTTAATCTCGATAGTGGCGGTTCGACAGCCCTGTGGTTTGGCGGATATAAAGCAGGACCGGGGAGAAACCTTCCAAACGCAATCGTGTTTCAAAGAAAGTAAGAACGGTAAGCATTAATAAGAGTAAGAACCATTGCTATTTGTCCAACTATAAAGACACCAGTAATTAACAAAAGGATTACTCTCTTAACTACTCCCCTATACTGTATACCGCCCCAAGCAATTGCTCCAATGAGCATAGGAAGTATAGGAGCTAGATATCTACCCTGTATAGCTAGCGTCTGTGAAAGAAGATAATATTGAATATCATATGCGAGGATGCTCGCAAGATAAAGCAAAAGGGCTGCCCCTATAAAAAAAATAGTATTCCGATTTTTTTTCTGAAGTTTCCACCCCCATACACCTACAACTACAGCAACACCATAAAGGATATATATCCACTTTGGCATGGCAACATTAAGCCACCCAAACAGTCCCCAAAAACTCATCCATATTCCTATCGGTTGCCTGGTTGCAATAAACTCAACAGGATACATGAATATATTCCCCATTTCGGTTTTTTGATTCATCACCACATATCCCCAAAACTTGGATCCATACATGACAACGTTATATAAAAGCCAAGTTATAAAAGGAATACCACAAAGCAGAATGGCTCCGATAGTTTTTATAATCGAATGAGTTTTTACCCACACAACATATGCCACAATAGCAAGTACGATGGCAAGATGGGGTTTAGAAAGAGGTGCAAGTGCAGCGACACACATAAATACAATCCATCTATTTTTTACGTATTTTTTTTCATATAAAATAAGCCAACCCATGAGCAAAGTGATAATGTAACACAACATGACAAGCGCATCGCTGTTTACAATTGCAGTAATAAATGAAAACATTGGTTGAAAAGAGAGAAGAAAGGTGATAAAAAGCGCACCTGTTTCGCTCTTCAGGAGTCGTTTTGCAAAATAATAAATGAGTAATAGTATGAGTGCTCCAATCCCCACATTAGGAAGACGCAGAATAAAAAGTGTGAATGATGAGGAAACTGAGTGTGCAATCCAATACGGCACAAGCTCTATGAGGTAGTAAAGAGGAGGATGTGATCCAACATTAATCGTGGATGTGTAACGCCTATCATTTAGATCAAAAGATGCATCGTTTTTTTTTATAAAAGTTGATTCATAAATACTTGTTGCGATAAAGTTGATGTATGATGATGGGAGCTTGCTTTCATTATACAGATAAGAAATATATCCTACATGTCCGGGTTCATCAGGCCCTTCCCAGGGAGGTATTAGATATGCAAGAGCAATCTGCTTAAGAATGTATATAATCACTATCCCTATAAGAAGGTTGCGTGCGCTCATGCTCCTTATTATACGTGAGAAGCATATGCGTCGATTCTTTTTTTGCGGTCGGAAAGCGATAGTGTACTTGCTATGCCAGGACCGTTTATACATCCCCCTTCGCAAAAAAGAATATCGACAAACCGAATAGTTTTGTTGGCATCAAACTCTTTCAAGACTACTTCGCATTCTTTATAACTTGAGACTATGCGAATTTCTTCATCTCTTAAAATGCTTCGAATACCGCTTGTTTCGGTAAGACCGCCGTCATAAGGATAAATTCGTGTCCCCTTCTCGCCCATATCCCAATGATCGTTGAGATTTTTAGGCGGATCTACACTATTACATTTTTGATAAACCTGTTCAAGTTCGCGATAGGTAATTACAAGAATATCTTGTTCAGGGTGATCTTCTGATGCTTCCTTTTTTTTCACAATACATGGGCCAATAAACACCAGTTTGTGTTCAGGATACGCAGCGTGAGCAAGTTTTGCGGTTGCTATCATGGGTGAGTCAGCCTGATAGGCAAGGTACTGTTCATATTGGGGGAACCGTGTTCTGATAAAGCGCACAAAACTTGCACAGGGACTCGTAATATACCGTCCAGTAGGATTTGCTTTAAGTAGTCCCATCACCGCCTCGTTTGTTTTTTTTGCACCTGCAGCAACCTCAATCACCTTGTCAAAACCGAGTAAACGCAGTTTGGTAACCATATCCGGATAGTCATACATTACGGCAAAAGACGGCGCAACTAGTGCAGCTGATTTTGTTTTCTTTCCCAGTAGATCGAGAAGCGTTTCAACGTCTGTCATTGTGTTTGAGAATAATTCGCTCAATAGTAATTGCTAACATGCCACCGATAAGAGCTGTGGCAAACTGAATCATTCCCATTGCCTGGATGAAAATTGGCGGAACAACCCTATTCTGAACAAATACTAATGCAACCAAAAAAAGTAGAACAGCTTTGCTGAGTGAAGATATGAGAACAGCTAGCAGTGCGCCTTTTTTTGATCTCAACCGATCATACAAATACACCATAACAAAATTTCCAACCCAGATAAATGGCATAAAAAACGTGAGATACGATGAAAACATTCCAAACACGACGCCATTTAGTGCCGCCCCTATACTTGGTAATACCAAAAGTGGAAGAGTGCGATTAAGCCCAAAAAAACGGACAAACAAAAATAGTACCATGTTTACTACAATTCCCACCAAAAGCTGCGGACCCGAAATAAAAAAAGGTATGAGAAATGAAGAGAAAAAAAGAGCGTATTGGATTAGACGGGAGTCAGCAATTGAAATTAAGTTGGTACGAGTTTCCCCCATGAAACTAAGTATACCAGCTTTTTCTTTCCCGAAAAATCAGGCATATTCCATGTTATAATATATAGATGTTTCAGAAGCTCCAAAATAAATTAAATACCTTTATCCGTATTATCGAAGTGGTGTTGGCTCTTGCGGTGGTTTTCTCGGTATTGGTTTCGGTTGCTATGAGTGTTCCAGAATTTATTCGGGCAGACTGGACAACTAATACCGCATTTTATGATCTGATTTATCGCTCTCTTCTTCTTGCTATTGGACTTGAGCTCGCCCGAATGCTTATTACTCATGACCTACGCTCAGTTCTTGAACTTATTGCATTTGTAATAGCTCGAAAAACCCTCAAACCCGATGTAACCTCAACTGATATTATTCTTATTGTCACTTCTTTTTTGTTTCTGATGATCAGTAAGTATATACTTGAATATAGACATATAAAACATGAACCAAAATAACGAACATATTCAACAGTCGATTCATTTGAGGCAGTCGCCTGTTATTCTAGTGATTAGACTCATTACAGTTGAGCTTATTATTTTTATATTAAACTCACTTTTTAAGGTAGTAATTGTTCAGATAGAACAATATGTAGGATCTGATATTTATAGCATGATAGGAATAGTTGAAATTATTGTGCTCCAAATTCTCAATATAGGCTTTATTTTGCAGATAATTTTTTCATGGCTAAATACAACATATGTCATCAATCCGCGTGAGGTAATTTTTTCAACTGGAATTGTGAGCCGTGTATCTACAACATACGAATTTGCAAACCTCCAAAGCATGAATGTTTCACAAAATTTTTGGGGACGGCTGTTTAACTTTGGATCTATCAGACTTTTTAATCCTGTTCTGAAAGAAGAGGTGACGATCGATCTAATACCTAATCCTGATCAAGTGGGAAGATTTATTCAACAATTCCAGCCAGAAATAACTCCAGTTATTAAACGCCAAAAAAACTAAAAGGAAGTTTTATTGTTTTTTGTATCGTGCAGCCTTGCGCTTTTCCATTTCAAGTCTTCGCTCGTGCTGTTTTTTCATCTCATTATTAATGAGACTTTGGCATGCTTTGTCGGGACATGCAGTTTGCGTGTTTTCTACCATAGACCCTCCCTCATACTCTTTCCACACACGAACTACCACCCGTTCTTTGCCACATCGTGTACAGTTATTTTTATATATCATAAAGATGTTTCTAACCATACCAGATCAGAGCGATATAATCAATCGGAAAGAAATTTATTTGAAACTTTTTTGGAATAAAAACTGTAAATGGTGTAGAGGTATATTAGTAGTTTTTTGAACATAATACTATGTTTACTGCAAAATTTATTTTATCGCTTCTTACATCACTTGTTATTTTTGCCGAAAGTATGATTGGTCTAAGAGTGTTACTTATGCTTCTAGGTGCACTGGAGCAAGCTCCGTTTGTGCGATGGGTTTACAGTACAAGCGATTCACTTCTCTATTTGTTTCAGGGAATGTTCCCGCCAACCTCAATTCCCCGAGCACCCTTTTCTATTGAGTTTTCTGCAATCTTAGTAATGTTCTTTTATGTATTTATCAGTTACCTTTTACAAGAGGTAATCACACTTGTCCATATAAAAAAACATTCTCGTACTGAGGATTCTCGATAATAAATGGACAACACACTTACATTTAACCTTATTATCGTTCCCGTACTTATAGCCCTTAATGGATTTTTTGTTCCAGCTGAATACGCTCTTTTATCGCTTTGAAAAACACGCATTGATGTGTATGTAAAACAAAATATTTTTGGATATAAATGGGTACGAATCACAGTTGATACATGTTCTCCATTATTTCAGTAACCCTACTGGGAAACACTCTGTGCAGCATACTCATTGGTCTGTACGACGAGCCTTTAATAGAGTATTATCTCATTCTTTTCCTCACCCTACTCCTTTTTCCGATGAATGCCGCCGTTATACAGTTTACCTCTCTACTCGTTACTATTATTCTTCTCTCGTTTCTTCAGATGATTTTTGGGGAAATAATGACAAGGGCGATCGCACTTCAAAAGGCAGAGCACGTATCTTGACTCCTTATTGTGTCTCTTCATTTTTTTATATTTATCTTTGGCCCATGTATATTAGTAACAAACAGTGTTACAAGTTTTTTTTCTGAGGTTAATGCGACTTTTGTCTGGGTCAAAAGAGAGTGTAAATTACACTGAAAAATAGCTAAAAATAATAGTAAAAGAATCCCTAAAAAGTAGAACTCTCCCGCAGCACTTAGTATATTTGTTAACGAATATTCTTATATTGCAAAGAACCCCTCTCGCTAAAATTTATGATTCCCAAAGACAGACTTATTTCATTTAAACATGATGAAACACTTGAGGAAGTAAAAAAGAAAGTTGCTGACAGTAAACATGTATATAATAGGTATCCCGTATATTTTTCGAAAGATCTAATCGTGGAGTATATTCATATTTCCGATATTTTGCGATTTTCTGAAATCGGAAACGCGTTTAAAAAATTAAATGAAACAAAATTAATTCGAGATATTCTGCATATATCAGATTCGTATTCCGCAGATAAACTCTTAGTTCAGATGCGGTCAAAAGGAATAGGTGTGGCTGTAGTTAAGTCAAACAACTAGGAACTGCTTGAGGTAGTTGCACTCGCCGACCTTATTCAATACGTGGTTAACTACAGATTACAGTTACTCGGTTGTTGTACCATCAAAGTCCTCTTCGTTTTGCATCGCCTCTTCACGCGACTTTCTGACAATGCCGTCTTTATGGTGCGATGGACTATATATGGTATACAACTTGAGAGACTCGGTTGCTGACAAGTTAATTACGTTGTGACGTACACCAGCCGGCACAATAACTGCGTCTCCATCTCCCACAATATACTCTGTTTCATCAATAATCACCTTTCCGGAACCTGACTCGAAACGAAAGAACTGATCATTCTCTGTATGAGTTTCCATCCCGATTTCTTCGTTTGGTTTAAGTGACATAAGTACGAGTTGCGCATGTTTGCCTGTATACAACACATGGCGGAAATCGGTATTCTCAACAGTTAGTTTTTCAATAGCTCCTTTATACCCCTTCATATATAAATGTCAAAATAAGTAATAGTACTATTATATACCTTGTGTATTTACCTAAATAAGAATAGTATATGAATATGAAGATTTCATCTTTGTTGTTTGGAATAATGGTAATGGCGTTAGTAATCGCTACCGGTTGGTACGGATACGCATATTTCTCCGAAATGAATAGTATGAATCTTACTGTCTCATTTACCCATGAAGCGCTTGAAACACTTACCGTGGTTGCCGATAAAAAAAACTATTTCACCGATGAAGGTCTATCTGTTACCATCGCACCCTACGACACCGGTAAAATTGCGCTCGAACAAGGTTTGCTTAATAATAAGGTCGATATTGCAACCTCTGCGCTTGAGCCTCCAGTTATCGAATATTTAAATGGGAAGCCAATTCAAATTATCGCTCTCATGGGGAGAGCATATGACCAAGTAAAAATTGTCGCTCGAAAGTCGGCAAGAATATCCAAACCAGAAGATTTACGTGGAAAAACAATTGGTGTACCAAGGGGCTCAGCCGCTCATTTTTTTCTCGATCAATACTTAACTGTCAATCAAATTGAATTTGATCAAGTCACTATCTCATATATTAACACTGTGCCAGAGTTAAAAAATGCAATCATCGAAAAAAAAATTGATGCCGTTGCGATTAAAGAACCGGTAATTAGCGCAATTGCTGCTGACTTAGAAAAAGACAGTATTGTCTTTACTCCAAATAAAACGGCTTATAAATCGTATATATATGTGGTTCAAAATAATACTGCTCGTCGACGGAAAAAGGCAATTTCTGCGTTTCTCCGCGCAATCATAAAGGCAGAAAAGTTTGTTCACGAAAACCCCGAACTTGCAATGCAAACTCTTCGTGAATTTGATTCTCAAAATTCGTCTGAGGAATTGCTTCGTTCACAATGGGCGGTACAAAGCTTGGGACTTAAATTGGACGAGGATTTGCGTCAATCGATTGAGGCGGTCGCGCTATGGGCTGAAGGAAATAAACTCGCAATTACTACAGCAAGCACAGACCTTTCACTCCTCATAAACTCAACATTTTTACGCGAGATTTATCCCGAAGGGGTACTGTTGGATAGATAAAAGATCTATCTTTACAGAACCAACGAAAATACACGTACTGGTGAGCCGTCGGCTTCGGCTATGTTGAGCGGCATACCGTAAAACATGCACTGGTTGGGAAGCTTATCGGTATTGGTCAAATTTTCAAACGAAATAATATCGTGCTCTAAAAGTAGCTTCTCAAGTGCGATATCAAGCTCAAACTTCTCTGAAAGACCGATAAATTTAGGAGGTGTTTTTACTAACACATTTGCAATGGTTTTATCGATATTGCACGTAGTGAAAAGAATTTCCTTATACTTACTTATGTCATACAGTTCTACTTCACCACAAAATGCTACAAGACTAAACTCACTGAGACGCTTGCCTTTCTCCACCATATGGTACGGCACGTTCACATGGGTTCCAATGTGTGTTGTTAGACTCAGACTTCTCAAATTCCATCCTTCTTTGGCAAGAGTATGAATTTCTTCAACTACTACTTCGGGGTCTCCCGGATATACCGGCATTTTGTGAAAAAGTTTTTGGGATAAGTCGATTATGTTCATATCTAATTATTTAAATAATTAGATGAAAATTTATACTTCTAAAATACCATCATAGTATACCCTCTTGTTTTTGAACTTTAGTACTGATTTTTATTACTGCGTATAAAAGGATTACTGATATAAATAAATACACGCCGTAAAGTATATTGATGCTGCGCGGTTCGGTAAGATAGGCAAACCCGAGGACGAGAATTGTATAGGGAATTTGCGAAAAAAGTGCAAGAGTGGAAAGAGTGGTTGCACGGTGTTTAGAATCGATTCTACTATTTATTATTACAGAGATATGTGGTTGTGCAAACTTCTCTATTGTGTTGAGTAAAAAAATAGTCCTATTCCTCCTAGTGGGTTTTTGTAAAAAAAAGGAATACAAAAGGCAGTTATAAATGCAATCATAATTCCTTTTAGTAACCCTACTTCTCCTCATTTTCTTCGTAATGTATCAAACGAAAACGACAACCATATTGCGGGAAGAGTAATAAACCCAAGTACATAGCCAAATGTTTCTCTGGTAAACCCAAAATCACCTGCGGTTGCTTGCCGAACCATACCCTGATTAAGCTTTACAAGTATGGCAAGTCCCATAATGGCAACTATGTAAGTATGCAACCGGGTGCTAAACAACGTCTGCACTCCTTCTTTAATGTAAAGTATGTAGGAGCAGGTGCTAAACGTAACTGTATCCACAAGGGGCTCTTTTGCATTCAACAACACAGCTACCGAAATACTCAAAAAAAAATTATCCATGCTATAAAGGGCAATCCTGGATCTATTCCATATAAAAATCCGCCGATAAATGTTGAGATTATCGATGCACCTATGGCAAGTGAGGTGTGGCGCGTGCAACTACATCGTATGATTTCTCTTTATTGTGTTCAACAAGCGAGTCATAGGCAAATGCCTCGGTTGCCCCGGAGTGAGAAGAAAAGCCAATAAACATAAGTACATTTCCGATGAGAAAGTGTATAAATTCTCTTGCCTGAAGAAGTACAAAGCAGGACGCAATAATTACAAGACTCCCAAATATAATTGTTATTTTTTTCCCCAGTAAAATCGCTCAGTGCACCTGAGGGAACTTCCATAAGAAGTCCTACCAACACCGCAACCCCCTCAACAATACCTATTTCTACAAGACTTATGTGCTGTAAAAAATAGAATACCCAGTTGGGTAATATAAACCAACCGTTCAGAAAGATTGAAAGGAGATAATATAGTTTTATATTGCTAACGCCAAAAGTGGGAAATATGCGAGATATAAATTGCATACTATTTTCCCAATAGTCTCTCAAAGTTAAATTGCTGGGGTTGAGATAGTGACTTAAACGACTCGGTTAGCTCTGTAATATTGTTAAGAATTGGTGTTATATACGGCAGAACAACATTCATAAATACGATTGCTCCGATAATAATAAATAAGACCTGTATTACTACATGGGCAAGAGCGTTCCCCAATCCTGCTAAAAAATGTTTAAGAAAAATCTCGCCATACCCGGAGTCGTAAATTGTTTTGTTTTGTGCAGTGTTTTGTTTGGCTTTTTCTTCCATGTATCCATTATATATGGTACTCCTCTTATCGCTTAATAAGATTTTGGCTTGTGTTATCCCAACACTTGGCAATAAGTGATGTGGGGTATTCGGGATAGAGGTCGACACTCTCACATGAAATAATCCCGTTGCCATCGGCGACAATTACCCACTCGTTCCCGTCTTGTACTGCAAAAAAATATCCTCCCCCTGTTTCTGTATTTTTCTCTCTTACACCGCCGGACACATATATCCCCTCTCGTTTGTTTATTGTCACTTCAAGGCTCATATCTTCTGCCCAGTTATTCTTTTTTATTAGTGCTTGTTTTATCGCCTCAATTTCCTGATTATCGTTTACAATACATGGCTCTTCCCATTGACGTAAACATTTACTTTTGAGTTGACACCATGTGTATCCAGCAGATCCAATACACCCATGTGCATCTTTATCTCCTCCTACCACAGGCGTGGTAGGTGAAGAATGAGCCGGTGAAATTGACGTAATCGTACTATTGGTTGTGGTAGCGCTAATCATTCCCAGATAATACGCTCCCCCCATTAACGACAAAATAATTGGGATGCATATGAGGAATTATGTATAGTACATACCCCCATTGTACACTCACTATAAAGTAACTACTGAAGGAAGTGGTTTAAAATGAAGCTTTTATACCGAATATATATAATGTTGTATGCAGGTAAATATCCTAATAATAATCCTCGTGCTAATTTTTTAGCTATTATTTTTTTTGCTCTACTGTTTTTAGTGATTGGATTAATACTTGGAGTCCTATTTGAAAAAAAACTAACTTCTGTAGAAGTACACACTACCCCGACACCTACTCTGACATTAAAAACACAATTTACTCCTACAGCCTCGGCAGATACACAGCATAATAATACCTACAATCCCATAAAGCTTAAAGATGCAACTTCAGGAATGATATTTACCATTCCTTCCGGTTGGTATGTTGGAAATTCAAATATAATTATTCCACCCTCAGAAGCACATAGCCCCCTCCCACAAGGTATTTGGTATCACTACTGGGATAGTATTGAATTTGCTCTGACACCTACGCCCATGCAATGTCAGACAATACCAACAGAAATTATTGTTGGCACACAATCTGCGCGAATTTATTATGATTATGATCCAACGGGTACAAAAACATGTTATCCAAAAACAGGTGGATGTCAAGAAAATGTGTATGTTCAACTCCCGTCTCCACATGGGAATACAATTGAATTTTATACGTGTAAACAATTTGAACCATATCTACTAGAAGTACTGAAAACAGTCGTGTTTGATTGTGATCCAAATGTGTGTCGTTAGACACTTCTCAATACAATAAATAATGTCATCGAAGTGTTGGCTCTGGTTGACTACGTGGGAACTTATTATTTAAAAAAACTTATTCAGAAACGTTAACTTTATTGGTCAAATAGCATTCAATTAAATTCTTTGCAGCTGGAAATAGATTCTGTGGAATTTTATCTTTTTCAAACCATTCCCATTTATCCCAATCTTCTTTTTTAATAAGCTTTACTTCTCCTTTTATTTCTACAATTACTCCCACTCCTACATAGTGATTATTAAAAGCATAGTTGGCATTAACACAAATAATCTTGTAGCTGGTTATTTCACAATCAATTTCTTCCTTCGCGTTTCTTTTTACCGCATTTCCTATTGTTTCTTTAAAATTGATTTCTCGTCCAGGAAGCCCATAAACTTGTTTTCCTTCAAATAACCAATTGTTAGAAAGAAGACCTAAAAGAATCTTATTATCCTTAATAATAAGTATGTCAACATTTATTTTTGGAGTTTTATCCATGACTAAAGTATATCAAGCAGTTCTGATATCGTCCATTCGGCCTACCATAATTTGTTGGGGAGCTAGGATTTACCCCAAGGGTATTAACTCGCAGTAATTCCTCACTACGTATCGGAAACTGCGAGTTTAACGAACCATACCGGTTCTCAATACTTCTTTAACCCAAAAAAATAGAGAGCTTTCGCTCTCATTTTTTCTAGGGTTGGGGAGCAAGGATTCGAACCTTGAGTAACCTGCTCCAAAGGCAGGTGTGTTACCGTTACACCACTCCCCAATGACCCTCTATTTTACCAAAAAATGAGGCGAAAAGGAGTGAGTTAGCCTTTTTTCTTATTCTTCAAATAGTCTCTCAGGTAGTTTTCTTCTTTTGGTTCTTGCAGTATTTTATACATTAAAAAGGCGTCTTCTCCACCCCAGCCTTTTTTAAGTTCCCCTGCAGTCACATAGCCTCGTTTGTTATAAAACGCAAGATTAAAGTCGTAGGTCCACAGATATATGTTGTGTCCGCCTTGAGCAAGTATATCCTTTTCCCACATCAACAACAGTTTTGAGGCAATCCCCTTTTTTTGATGCTGTTTATCTACTCCGAGCCAGTCTCCAAACCCAATTCCTGCAATAGGCCGACTTACCAATAAATAGCCTGCAATAGAGGAATTATGAAAAGCAAGAAATACTTTTTTCTTTTTTTTGGTAAGGGTGTCAGTTATCCACTCGGGACTATAGTCTGCATCCACCAAAAACCCCTGCATGTTGGGAGAGTAGTGGGAAAAAAGTACCGGAATACTTTGCCGAAAATACGCGAGAAATGCAGGAATATCCGACTCAGTACCAACTCGATATGTTATAGTTTCCTTTCCCCTATTGTACTCTAAGTAAGGTTAGAGACCCAGTAGATGGTCTATAGATGCCTTATCAAATCCAACCACTACCTGGTCATCAATCCATAGTTGGGGAACCCCCATTTGACCTGACTTTTGATACATGGCCATTGCCTGCTCCTGACTTTTGGAGACATCAATATCTTCAAAGGCTACTTTTTTTTCGGTCAGATATCCCTTCGCCATATAACAATAGGGACAGGTAGGTGTTGAAAAGACTTTCACTTTTTTCATAGTGTTTTTTTATAATTAGTAATTAGACGTGAAATTGTTTGTTGTTGAGTTTCAAGTGAGGAAATCCATGATGCCAAATACTCTTTCCCTTTTTCTGTAATAGCATATTCAATACGAGCCGGACCAAGACTTCCCTTAACTTTCGATTTTTTTATAAAACCATTTTTTTGCATTCGTGCAAGGGCTCGGTATAAGTTGCCAACGTTTACCTCGCACAAACAATCATTAGACAGTTTCTTTTTAATGTCATACCCGTAGCTTGGTTTCTGGGAAACCAAAAACAAAATACACGGTTCAAAAAAATTTTCGATGACTACTTGCGAACAGAATTTTCTCATCTATATGTAATTTTAATATAGCAATATCGAAAAGTCAATACCATTCAGTTGACATGAGTCTAAAAAACACCTATAAAGATAAAAGAATGGTACGGAAAAAACTGTGCTTCAATCGCTCGATGGCTGTGTTGGTTGGGTATATAGCCTTTATTGGACTGCTTCTTCTTGCCCTGAACACTCTGTACCCACAAAAAAACATTGTTCCAAAAGAGCTGTCCTGTTCGCTAAAAACAAAGTGCACCCCTTCACAGCTGAACGCGTCGTACTGGTTTACTGCAAGCAGCTGTTCGTCAGACTGCGCACAAGAAGCTTTTATTCGTGGCGACAAAAACCCAGGTAATATATATGAAAGCTGTTTTGATGGAGAACGCATACGGTGTATTGCCTCGGGAGTTGACCCTATATATCCTCCGTATAATGCGATTCTTCAAACACCTCTCCTATCTACAGCATCGGTAGACGGGGCACGACTGTCGCCCTGTACACTGTTTGGCGAAGTTCTTCCAGAAAAAGCAGATTATACATATGCGTATTTTGATATGAAGCATAAGCGGGTACTTGACTATTCACCCTGTGCTAAACAAACAAAGTCAACTCAGTTTGCCTGTACTTCAATAAACACCGAGGCAAATACCATAGATGTGCACTGTTACGAAAAACTCAGATGGAGCGCGCTTTCTACCCGTATGTTTGACTATCAGTTTGAAGACACTATTCGTCATGCGGATATGATGAACTGCAAGGATGTAGAAACGGTTATCGGATCAGCACTCCCCTTTGAACAATGCGGAGAAAACTCTGAACTGTTCTGCAAAACGCCAAGCGGTATTCGCTGCTATTCCAATCCCACATAACACAAATACGGTACAATGAGGTTATATGCGTTACCTATTTACCTATCTCTTAACCGTTCCTGTTTTCTTTGGTATCGATAAGATATGGCTTGGAGTAATAGCTCAAAAATTGTATCAACGAGAACTTAAGGCGTTTTTATCTCCTCAGGTAAACTGGGTTGCGGCAATAATTTTTTATCTCATGTTTATTGTGGGCGTACTTTATTTTGCAGTCGTACCAGGAGTAGAAAAAAAGTCACTATCTCTCGTACTCACTAATGCTGCATTATTTGGTCTATTTACCTATGCTACGTACAACCTTACCAATCTTGCAACACTTAAAAATGGCCAATCACGATAGTATTTATTGATATTGCATGGGGTATGGTGCTCTCGATGATTACAGCTTTGTCAGCATACCTTATGTATCAACGACTTGGTTAATATGAATATTTTTATGCTCTCAGCGGGTGCGATTTTTCTCTACATGACGGCGTGGTTTTTTGTGTCGCTTTTGGCAAAACGCAACGATATTGCCGACGTTGCATGGGGACTTGGGTTTATTGTTGTTGCATGGCTTTCCTATTATTTTGGCATTCAGTCGTTTGGCTTGTTGATTGTGGCGGTTTGCATAACAATATGGGGACTGCGTCTTGCGCTGCATATCTACACACGCAATACCCGTAAAAAGGAAGACTATCGCTATGCTGCATGGCGTCTTGAATGGGGAAAATGGTTTATCGTACGATCATATCTACAGGTATATCTACTTCAAGGAGTCTTTATGTTTTTAATACTCACTCCTGTATTGGGTCTTGCTTCAGGGCAGAACACATCTTATCAATGGCAGTGGTACCACACACTCGGAGTAATTGTGTGGGCAGTGGGATTTTTCTTTGAAGCGGTTGGCGACTATCAATTACGAGTATTTATGAAAAATCCAGATAATAAGGGGAAAATTATGAGATATGGTTTATGGAGCCGTACACGTCACCCTAACTATTTTGGAGAAGTAACCTTATGGTGGGGTATGTGGATAATAACTGTTGGCACACCTCTTGCACTGTGGACCGTTATAGGCCCCCTTACCATTACCTATCTTATTTTATTTGTATCGGGAATACCTATGCTTGAAAAAAAATACGAAGGTAATAAAGCATTTGAGACATACAAGCGCGCTACCCCAGCCTTTTTCCCCCGGTTGATATAATGATTTCATGAATATACTCTACCGAGATCTCGTAACTACCCTTCGATCCATTGGTGAAAAATATGTAACTCCGGATGAGGCAGACTATTTTGCATGTGAAGTGGCTGAGGCATATGTACGAAAATACCCGAGGACCAACGTGCTAAAAGAGGCAGTCATCCTAGATATTGCTCGACTTACAAAATATAAAGAAAATACAGTATCTGTCCTTATCGACCTACCCTCACTTATACATGTTGATTTTAATCACCTCCCTCTCACTCATAAAATAAAGTGGATACACGACACGCTCGAAGAAAAAGCAAAAAAAAATGGTGTCGCATTTTTTGCATTTGATAACTCAGGCGGTATGCATACCCTTCACCTCTGGACACAAGGACTTGCGAAGCGGGGACTTTTTGCCTTTGGCGCATACAACGGCGAACCAGCAGGAGTGGTGCCGGCAAATGGCACGCGAGGTGCACTTGGCACCAATCCCATAACCTACGGATTTCCAACAGCAGAAGGCACAACGGTGGTAGATATGGCAACCTCAGAGGCTCCTTTTTTTGAAGTGTCCGATGCGAAAAAAAATGGCACTCCGCTTCGACCCAATATTGCAGTCGATGCAAACGGAAATCCCACAACCGATCCTTCAGCAGCACTTGACGACAATGGTGTATCAAACATCCTCCCCATAGGGGGATCATATAAGGGATTTGCAATTAATTATCTTATCGAGATTATGACCGGTTCACTTATTAATGCGCCCCTAAGTGATAAACAGGACCTCGGATATATTGATGAAGAACATGGAGGTTTTATACTTGCTATCAATCTGGAATCATTTGGTAGTCTTGAACAGTTTAAAAACAGCACATCTCGATTTAATACATTCCTCCGCAGTCAAAAATCAAAAGAAGGAACTGAAATTGTTATCCCTGGAGATAGAAACATGCGTAAAATATCCGCATCCGACAAGATGATCGAAATAGAAAATTCTGTATGGGATCAGCTACAAAAGCTTTGATGAAGAAGATTAAGTGCTTTATCTAAGTCGTCATAATGTACAAAAATATGGTCGGTTGTATACGCGCCCTGTACATATACCCCAATATTATTCGGCGAAAGAACCTCAAGAACATGAAGCAGGTATCCTGTTGGGTTTTCTTCGGTCACATCACAGGTTATAAGCCCCAATGGGTGATCTGCTTTTAAGGGTGGTATTGGGAGAGAAAGCGATTTCCATACCTCGTAGGGTGCAATAAAAGTTACTTCGTTATTATCAAAAATAAGTTCTGCAAATGGAGAAATTATTGTGCCAAGCGCGGAACAAAGTTCTCCGATATATTTTTTATCATAGCGTGCAAATATATACTTTTTGCGATCCGTGATAAACCGTGTTTTAGCAAGCGAAGCCTTGACTTTTTCGATATTATATATGCCCATATAGTGAGTATATAATACTGTTGACTATCGTTTTACAAGTCTATCTGATATAATAGGAATGTTAGCTTAGAATGGATCTCGCATAGATGATACCACTTCTGAGGAATATTCAAAAATAAATCAAAAGGAGGTGCGCAAGTAAGTAGTGGACAACAAAAAACTTTTCGTCGGTAACCTTCCATGGTCAGTAAACAATGATTCCCTCCGTGATCTTTTTTCACAGGTTGGAGAAGTTGTTGAGGCTATGGTCATTACTGATCGTATGTCAGGTAGATCAAAGGGCTTCGGTTTCGTCACATTCGCAACAGAAGAAGCAGCGCAAGCAGCAATTCAACAGATGAATGAAAAAGAAATCGAAGGTCGTAAGATCATTGTTAACGTCGCTCGTCCTAAGGAAGATCGACCACGTAACAATTACCGCGGCTAATTAACCAGTAAACAACAAAACACTATCTGGATAAAGGTTTCCCTAACAGATAGTGTTTTTTTATGCCCTATTTTTTCTTTTTCGCAGGGACTGCATCTTTTTTGATATCAAGCTTGTCAAGACCAAGACCCGTTACTCCAAAGTAGACCACGAGGGCAATAATAAGAAAATCGATAAATGAGGTAACAAAATTTCCCCACATAATCTTTGCATCCCCAATTGCAATATACATTGCCTTCAGGTCTTCAGTCTTACCCATCACAATACCAACAAGTGGGTTAATAAGGTCATTTACAATCGAAGTTACAAATTTTGTAATTGCACCTCCCAAAATAAAACCAACCGCAAGACCCACAATCCCCCGTTCTCGTATAAACGTAATAAATCCTTTCATAGTGTGTCACCTCCTTTCTTTTGATGAGAGTATATACACGTGTATAATAAGTGTCAATATGACATACGTACTTATCGGGCTTCTTTTCGTCGTAATTGTGTTACAGATAATGCAGCTGAGAAAAAAGTCGGAGGGATCAGGTGATACTGAAAAAAAATTAACCGAAATGGACTTTGCCCTTAAAGCAATTAAAGAAGAGCTCCCCAAAAACCGTGAAGAGATAACCGATAATGTGGCAAAACGCATGACCGAAATCGCAGGGTTTCAAAAAGACCAACTAACTATTTTCTCAGACCAGCTTAAACACTTAACAACCTTAAATACTCAAGCGCTCGATAAAATGACTCGTACTATAAAGGAGCGACTAAAACACATTCAGGACGACACCAACATAAAACTTGAAAAAATGCGTGAGACTGTGGACGAGAAACTGCACAAAACACTTGAGCAGCGATTAGGTGAATCATTCAAAATTGTGAGCGACAGACTTGAACAGGTACACAAAGGGCTAGGCGAAATGCAAACCCTCGCAACGGGTGTTGGTGATCTTAAAAAGGTATTATCCAATGTAAAAACACGAGGAGTACTTGGTGAGATACAGCTTGCTAATATCATTGAGGATATTCTCACTCCTGAACAATATGAAAAAAATGTAAAAACAAAAAAAGATAGCAACGAGCTAGTAGAGTTTGCAATCAAGTTGCCGGGCGGCAATGACGGACCAGTATATATGCCTGTTGACTCAAAGTTTCCATCTGAAAACTATGTGGCGCTCCTGAAGGCGTATGATCTGGGTGATGTGGCGCAGATTGCACAATTTTCCAAAAAACTGCAGGATGATATTGAGTCATTTGCAAAGGATATTCATGACAAATATATTGATGTACCCTACACGACTGAGTTTGCTATACTCTTTCTCCCCACCGAAGGACTGTATGCAGAGATTAACTACTATGCGGGCATTTCGGCAACCAGCTTATTCCAGAACTCAATACAGTT
>CAZLSE010000023.1:20707-25351 GCA_964562055.1 uncultured Gammaproteobacteria bacterium | reverse complement strand
TTCTCAAGCCGGGGCATATTTCATAACGATATGCACCCAAAACAAAGAATGCATAGAGAAGATGAAGCATCTCAAAGTGCAAAAACAACCCCGAAATAAAACCAAGAACCAGGTTGGAAAAAACAGTATTTATATGTCTATGAAGGAAAAATTGCGTATATAAATGCTGAAGTTAGTGTGATACTTGGTGAAACATTAGACAGCCAATGGGAATATATAATCGCATTAAAACTAACAGAATAGAGGATTACTGCTAGTAATTGAGATAATTTATCCCTAGTAATCAACTTCATTGTTGCGTAGATAAAAAATACACTTACTGAATTTACCATTGCGAGTAGCACCGTTACAAAATAGGGGGATCCATTTCCAATAAAATATAGAAAAGATATTAGATAATAGTAGCCGACTCCATGAAAAATGCCGCTTATATCAGTTTTTGGACTAATAAGTGGGAACTTTTCAAAATGAAGTATTGATTGTGCCACTTATGCATCTCTATCCTGTTCAAATCCAAAAAATAAATTTTCTTTTAAGAAAATAAGACGGAGTAATAGTCCAACTATGAACATACCAAACACGAATAAAGTATCACGATGATACACTAAGGTTCGGTTAATAGATGATTTGGAGAACACGCTCATTACCATGAGTAAAAACTGAATTAGCTGTGTGAGTGGATAGATTTATTTTTTGGAAATTTTCAATATCAGATATGGTGCCAGATATCCACAAAGGAGTTTTTGATTCTAAGAAAATTTGAAAATCTTGTGTTCCTATACCGATATTTGAAATTGTCGCATTTGCATCAAACGCATATGTTTTAAGTCCTGAATAATAAATCGTTGTTGGATACATTTGGTCTGTGCGTATTACCACATCATCTGGTTTTGCATGCTCCTGAATATAGAGTGCCGCTTTAGCCTGGTCGACTGGACCTGAGGTATTAATTAATGCTTGGATGTTTACAGTGAATGTTTTGAAAAATATATATCCACTGATCAGTAATACACCCGCAATGAGCGCAGACTGTATGCGAACGTCATTAAAGAATCGCATCGTTTGAGAGATGCCGTATCCAATAACAAGCGACCAAAATGGCATAGCAGGTACCAAGTACCAATTATTTTTACGTTCCGTAAAACTAAGGAGAAATAAGAGCGCTGTTGAAAATGTAATAAGAAGAAATGTTTCTTTATTTTTAATTTTCCAAACAAGAAGTATCAGACCAAGTACAAATGCATACATAAACCGGCGTTGAAGAGCATAGTATGCAAACATGATATAATCTGTTTTTTAAAGTTTTCAAGAGTGATGTGCGCAACGTTTTGGTCTGAATGGAAAAGATAATATGTGGCAAATTGTGGGCCAATTTGTTGTGATCCGGCATACAGCCATAACCCGCATAATATGACGGGAATTAAAAACATACCCAAATAGTGAGGGAATCTTTTTATTATCTGCCTTGGTTCATACAAAACATCCGAAATAAGAACAAACACAACTGGCATAACCACAAGCGATGCCTTTGCAAGAAAAATAAGGGCAAAAAGAAATCCAAGCGCAACATATTTAAGTTTGTGTTTGGAGAGAGCGGTAAAAAAAACCAAAACGATGAGAAATGTTACGAGCGAATCAAGGTTTGCCGTACGTACCCGCCACATATATACATTATTGAGTGTTAGAGTGCCAAACGCCAGAATTGAAGCCAAGAGTCCCAACGCTTTAAAGCATATCGAGTAATAAGGACCACAGTTA
The DNA here is from genome assembly GCA_964562055.1 of uncultured Gammaproteobacteria bacterium. Taxonomy (GTDB): domain Bacteria; phylum Patescibacteriota; class Microgenomatia; order UBA1406; family GWC2-37-13; genus JAKBEU01. The sequence continues at coordinate 23,593 of CAZLSE010000023.1, read as the reverse complement.
AAAACCCAGCGAGCGCCGAGGGGAGCCGATATGCAAACTCAGTTTGTCCCAACACAAGTGAACTAAGAGCTCCAAACCAAATGTATAAAGGGGGTTTATCAAGCAGAGCATATTTATTCCAATACATGACGGCAAGATTGCTGGTTTGTGTTACATTTCGCATCATGTCCGCATACCATGCTTCATCCCAGTTTTCCAACCAAAACGAACCAAGACGATAAAAACACACATAGGCAAGAAGAAATATAGCTACAAATCCCATTACCCGAATTATGTTTTTTTTGCACAGAATATTATTGGTAAACCTCGTAATACTGAACTTCCACATCTTTTATTTTCGTTACTGTCTTTGTGTGTTTGTCTTTTGGCATGTGAGTATCAAGCCAGTCTTGACGACGCTGCGTAAAACTGTCGGCTTCAACAATAAACCAACAGGCTCCGTTAATCCATTCAGTAGATGGAGTTAGATTATTAACCTGCCAGAGATAGTTATAGGTATGCGGAATAACCGATGGTGTATATACGCGTACACAGAAATTCTTATTCTTTACATTCCTTTCTAAGATATGTGCAACAATTTTTTCCTGAACCTGAAGACCATCGAATGGCGTATGCGAATTATACGATCGATATAGGTCTAATCCGGTAGAAATAATTATAATAAAGAGCAACGTATATAACGCAACTCGCTTTAGAGTGATAATGGTTTTTTGCGCATGTTGCCCGATAATTACAACAATAACGAAGAGTAACAAGTAGTGAATGCCTTCATAATAATTCTTCCAAAAAAAATCTTTATACAACGTAGACAAAAAGAAAAGCCCAAAAAAGATATAAGAAAAAAATAAGAGTGAAGTGTCTAATTTACTTCGCTTTTTTATTATATTTTGCAATGCGAACATAAGAAAAACGACTACGAAAAAAAAGAATATATACGCAACAATTTGATTTGAAAAAAGTTCATAATAGTATTCTCTGAAAAGTATCATTCGTTCACTTAATCGACTCAGATATGGGGATGGTTGATTATAAAGCTTCGGCTCAATAAAAAAAGATAGAAGAATTTTTGTCTGAGCGAAAGAGTTTTTAATTTCGAAGAGTAAACGTGGCGCAAATGCAAAAAAAAGACCCATGGCAAAACCTATGCCTTTTTTGCTAAACAATGAATTTCTGAGTTTTGAAAATAATAGGACAGCTGATACATAAAGTGGAATCAAGAGTATTCCGAACGATAGTTCAAACTCAGCAACAAAACCAAGTGAGAGTCAAGGACTACATATATGGCAGGTGAAGGTTTCTGCGTATGAAAGAGCATATGATTTGCAATCAAAAACGTGACGAGGGACGGGAGCACCATGCTATTATTCCCCACAAAGAGAGACATAAAGGTAAAGTAGGGTGCCGCAGCAATAATTACGCCAAATAAAGTTGAAACTGTAAGTCCATATGTTTTTTTATATAAAGGACAAGAGCAAGAAAAGCAATATATTGAACTACACAATTAAACCAGTAGTACCCGATTGGTTCACCTTGAAAGATCAGATAGGGTATTATGAGAACATAATACCACCACGCACCATGAAACAACCCCTGAATGCCTGTGGTTGGGCCGATGAAGGGAAGATCACGGTTTATTACTATTGAAGATCCTGCAATAAAATCACGACCCTGGTCATAGGTATACGCGACGTAATGAGAGAGTAACGAAGGTATACGAAAATAAAAAAAGAGCGCACTTAAAAACAGCACTAACATTCCGAATTTTAAATTACGCATGGCTAATTCTAGCATATACTGAGGCTGTAAGGTACAATGTGTATATGTTTTTAGGACTATCAACACTAGTAACACTGCTTGTCGTAGTATATTCGTATTTCCTTATAGATCCCAACATTACACTCGTTCAACATCCATGGTGGGTTTCGTTTCGTGACTTCACGGTATACATGGGGTATTACCAGAGGGAAACGTCTTGGTATATATATCTATTTATCGTTTGTTTATTGTTCATATTACATATATGGGCACTAAAAAAATATAAAGAGTTTCCTATTTGGAGATACATCATCATAGTCGGCGGACTATTGGTAGTTTCTCACCCTTTTTTATCTCATGACTTTTTTAACTATATGTTTGATGCGCGAATTTTGTCGGAGTATGGCAAAAATCCTTACCTATTTAAAGCGCTTGACTTTCCCTCCGATCAGTGGACACGTTTTATGCACTGGACCCATCGGACATATCCCTATGGTCCATCGTTTTTACCATTGACACTGGTACCCTCAATTCTGGGTATGGGTAAGTTTTCAGTAACGCTTATTCTTTTTAAGATTGTGTGGGTTGCAGCGTATGCTCTCAGTGTAGGCCTTCTCAATAAACTCAATAAACGGTATGCTGTTTTTTTCGCAACTCACCCCTACATACTGGTCGAGGGACTGGTAAATAGCCATAATGACTTTATTGGTGTCGCATTGGCGATAGTTGGGGTATGGTATGTCTCGAAGCGTGAACGGATATCTGCCTTTGTGGCATTTATATTTTCTATTGGTATAAAGTATGTTACTGCACCTGTGTTGCTAATTGATTTTATGAAATCAAAAATGCAGATTCGATTTGTATTTATACTTCAGGTATTACTCCTTATTGCGCTTGTTGTAAAACTTGGAGTGCAGCAGTGGTATTTTCTCTCCTTATTTACGTTTATTCCATTTGTTCCACGACTTATGGAATTATTGGGAATATTTTTTGCAGGTCTCCTTCTTTCGTATTATCCGTATATACGGTTTGGCGGGTGGGATACAGTGGAGAAGATTGACATGAAGAATCAAATTATCACTGTGGCACTTATGCTCCAATGTATTGTGCTTTTTGCGTATTACTTCTTTA
>CAZLSE010000023.1:20459-20697 GCA_964562055.1 uncultured Gammaproteobacteria bacterium | reverse complement strand
GAAAGCACCATAGACGATTTTTAAGAAGATGAACCTTCGTTCGCAGGGGGGCATATCTCATACCAAACTTGAAACGGTTATTTTCTAAGTATTTTTGTTGAAATGCGGATGCGGCACCCTCAGTAGACTGTCCACTTTTGTGCCAGATAACAAGCGAGGGATCATAATATAGCTGTATACCCGCTTTCATCGCCCGCGCACAGTAGTCGGCATCTTCGTAATACAAGAAATACTGTTC